>JBNLCD010000070.1:0-14516 GCA_050303635.1 Anaerolineae bacterium | reverse complement strand
TATACAAGGTGAGGAAAAGTTTACATTAGACTTAAGGTCAAATATCCGTTTTCCATATGGCATCGTTTCACCAAATGAACGTTTCTTAGCTTGGTATCCTGAAGATAGTGCCCCAGATCAACTGAGTCTACTAACATTCTGCTTCTTGCGCGAAAACATCTGTGCAGGTGATGTATGGACAGCCCCACCTCATGATATTCTATGGACGAATTCAAATGAACTGCTTTTACTCACTTGCTATTATGGCTGTGGTTTAGATATCTTTCATCCAGCTCCCTTCCATAGTATTGGCACCTATGGAAATGATTTTATTGAGCGCGATTGGGACGTTGATTCACACATGAAATATGAGCCACTTAGCGATAATCTTGTCATATTAAACGGCGAGACCACTATTTCGATTGTTTACGATGTGCAGAATCTGTATCGGACAGATACTAATAAATACGTTACGCTCGATTTGGCTGATAGCATTGAGGGGAATATTGTGGAAATTGAGTGGCTACCTTCCCATTTTTATATGAACGAGTAAGCAAAAAGAGCGAGACTGTTTAACCAATCTCGCTCTTTTGAAATTATTGACTGAGAGCTTTGTAAGTATAGCGGCGACGATATTGGCGTTTATGCCAGAGGACGCTGTCTTGGCGAAGCATGCGTGATATATGAATAATCGTCCACACGGCTAACATATTCACAGCCCCGCCACCCAGCAAAATACCACCCAGAACAACAAATTCACCGTTCGCCAGCACTTGCATCGCCGTCAGGAAAATTGAAGCAATCATCAAAAAGGAAGGGACGACGGTACCGGCTAAAACAAAAAATGCAATAAGCCACATGGTAAATAATTTTAGATTTTCGATGGTTGTTGAAATAGAGGCACGCGCCAAAGTCGAGGTTTTTAAGGCTTCACGAATGGCCACGGCGGTAAATACTTGATAGAAAGCCAGCATAACAATCGTGAAGGTAAACCCACCGATGGCACCCCATAATCCGCTGAATAATGAAGTCTGCAAAAGGCTATTTAGATCTTGACCAATCAGCGCACGTCCACAGCCCGCCAACCAAATTACAAGAATAGTTCCAACTGCCCAATTAAAGCGGCGCGCTGGAAACCCTAACAGAAGCGCTAAGCGGTGAAGACTGACTTGATAATAACCTTCAACCACATCATTCGCGGAGAGTTGGGTTAGGGTGCTCAATTGATAGGGGATTTGGTGTGAATCATCGTAAACAAAACGCGTGGTATCCAAACTTATGCTAAAGATGAGCGCAAAGAGCATCAGTGGGAAGCCTAAGCAATAAATTCCAATGGGCAAAGGAATGGCAAGTACTGCAATCAATAAACAGACCAAACCAAGTCGGCTCCAAATCGAACCGTTGGATTCATAATAACTGCGCTGGCTACGCATCAAGCGCCAGTAATGGGGATTATCTGGACTTGATTCAGGTGGATGTCGCCAAATACTCAAGATTCAGACCTTTTTCTAAACCATGGTGTCTCTTTCAATAAGTATATCGTTTTTACGGCGGATTGGATCAATTCAGAGAAAAATAGATGTTATTTGAAGATACCAATACATAAAAAAAATGCCGCTGGATCGCGTGTATCCAACGGCATTTTGTTTTTTAGTCAAATTTGTGGCAATGCTTAGATGTCGAGGTTGCGGACATTCTTCGCATGGGTTTGGATAAACCGTTTACGCGGTGGTACGCTACTGCCCATCAGCATATCAAAGGTTTGGTCAGCCAGTGAGAAATCATCAATTGCAACTTGTAACAAGGTGCGGTGTTCAGGATTCATCGTGGTTTCCCACAATTGATCCGGATTCATTTCACCCAGACCCTTATAACGTTGGATGGAATATTTCGCACCATCGAGTCCGGCAATAATTTCATCACGGCCAGCTTCACTATAGGCATATTGAACTTTGCTCCGGACCGCAATTCGGTACAAGGGCGGTTGGGCAATATACAAATAACCTTCTTGAATAAGGGATGGCATATAGCGGAAGAAGAAGGTTAACAGCAAGGTAGTAATGTGCGCGCCATCAACATCCGCATCTGTCATGATAATCACGCGGTGATAGCGCAATTTATCAAGATTGAAGTCTTCGCCAATCCCGACGCCTAAAGCGGCAATCATGGAGCGGACTTCGTTATTATCGAGAACCTTATCCAAACGAGCGCGTTCGGTGTTCAAGATTTTACCGCGAATGGGCAAAATCGCTTGGAAGTGACGATCACGGCCTTGTTTAGCGGAACCACCGGCTGAGTCACCTTCTACGATGTAGATTTCAGTTTCTTCAGGGTTATTGCTGGAGCAATCAGCCAATTTACCCGGTAAGGTTGTGTTTTCAAGCAAGTTACCGCGACTGTTCCGCACCAAGTCACGCGCTTTCGCGGCGGCATCCCGAGCCCGCTTAGAAAGTTGACATTTTTCCATGATGCGCTTGGCTTCTTTAGCATTGGTTTCCAGATATTCAGCAAAGGCTTCACTAAATGCGGAGGAAACCGCCCCGTTCACTTCTGGATTCATGAGCTTCACTTTGGTTTGGCTCTCGAATTGCGGATCGGGGTGTTTGATACTAATAACGGCAGTTAAGCCTTCCAGCGTATCGTTACTGGAGAAATTACTATCTTTTTCTTTGAGGAAATTTACCTGACGGGCATAGTTGTTGATGGTCCGTGTCAAAGCACCGCGCATCCCGGTTTGGTGACTACCACCATCGGGCGTATTAATGGTGTTGGCAAAAGCAATTTCGGTGGTGGTTGAAGAGTCAGTATATTGCATGGCAACTTCAATGCCAACACTATAGGATTCGCCTTTATTATCCTTAAAGGAAATATCTTGGTTGGCATAAACCACATCATTTAAGGATGTGCGATTACGATTTAGATAGCGCACAAATGATTTGAGTCCGCCTTCAAAATAGAAGGTTGTTTCAGCAGGGAAGGGATGGACCCGTTCATCACGAATTTGAATGGTTAGTCCACTAACTAAGAAGGCAATTTCACGCAAGCGATTGACGAGTATTTTATATTTAAACTCGGTCACTTGCATAATTTCGTCATCAGGAATAAAGCGCACGGTGGTGCCAGTATATTCATCTTTTGTGAGCTTGCGGACTTTTTCAACAGGCCCCATCGGAATACCTTGTTCGTATTCTTGGACCCAGAGATGACCATCGCGGCGTACTTCAGCGACTAGGTGTTTAGAGAGTGCATTTACGGCGGAAACACCAACCCCATGCAACCCACCAGAAACGGAGTAAGCTTTGTTATCAAACTTACCACCCGCCCCAATTTGGGTCATGACAAGTTCGAGGGCCGACATGCCGGTTTTTTCATGTTTATCAACTGGAATACCTGCCCCATCATCACGAATGGAAGCATAGCCGTCTTCGTGCAAGACCACTTCCACATACGAGGCGCGATTCGCCAGCGCTTCATCAACCGAATTATCTACTACTTCATAAATTAAGTGGTGCAGGGCGTGTTCATCGGTCCCACCCACGTACATACCCGGACGTTTCCGAACGTGTTCACGCCCAGATAAACTCTGGATACTACTAGCATCATATTGGGCACTCTCGGTCACGGTGCTTTCTCCTTAGGCTGGCTAAAATCTTGGCCCGTCAAGACACAATACGCCCCAATACATCCAACGCGCCGCTGGTGTTAATTAACCTGTTTAGGCTGGTCTGTTTTGGGAAAAACAATCAGGTTTTGACGGATTAGCGTATCTGCTCTAACATATGTTCTAATTATACCTGAAAAAGAGGTGATTTTCAATTGCCAAAACCATTCAGAAATCAGCTTTTAAAGGAGATTTTTTATGTCAGAACAAGCCTTGATTCCACCCTTTGGTAAGCAAGTCGATTTAAGTGAATATGACCCTTCTTATAAAGCCGATTTGGACAAAGATGAAACAAAGGAAGAACTCAAAAATTTACGCGAACGATTGCGTGAACTGCAAGCCATGTTGTATGCGCAATCTGAGAAGTCTCTATTGATTGTTTTTCAAGCGATGGATGCGGGTGGCAAAGATGGTACGATTCGCGCTGTATTTGAGGGTGTTAATCCACAGGGCGTTAAAGTCGCCAGTTTCAAAAAGCCGACAGAAGAAGAAATGGCGCATGATTTTTTGTGGCGGATTCATCAACATACCCCGGCTAAAGGCATGATTCATATTTTCAACCGCAGTCATTATGAAGATGTGCTCATCGTGCGCGTGAATAATTTGGTACCGAAAGAGGTTTGGCAAAAACGCTATGACCACATCAATAATTTTGAGCGTCTATTGGCTGATAATGGTACGCGTATTTTGAAGTTTTTCTTGCATATCGATAAAGACGAACAAAAAGAACGCTTTCAGGAGCGTCTAGACATCCCCGAAAAGCGTTGGAAATTCTCCAAAGGGGATTTACCCGTCCGTGCCCAATGGGACGCCTATCAGACGGCATATGCGGCGGCCTTGCGTAAATGCAACACAGAATATGCCCCGTGGCATATTGTCCCGGCGAATCGCAACTGGTATCGGAATTGGGTAATTTTGACAACCATCATCAAAACCCTCGAAGATATGGACTTAGCTTATCCTGATCCGGAAGAGGGACTTGAAGGGATTGTCATTCCAGATTAAATAACTGGACAGCAACTAAAAAGCAGGCTGAAATCTTCAACCTGCTTTTCCTCAAATCTGTGCTTATGTTAAGATAATTATGTTCAACCTTCACCTACATATTTCCCAAATCAAATATCAAAGGACAGTTCGGTTATGAACACAGTTTCTCCAGACCATGAAGAAGCATTGTTGGCCGCTCTTAACGCACGGACGACGGCACTTGTCGAAAGTAATAAGGCTCGGCTAGGTGAATTATTTATCGATGGGTTTATTTATACCAATGCGCAGGGACGCAAGTTTACGAAAGCAAGTTATTTAGAACTTTTTGTGGGTTCGGCGGACTTAGTCTGGCAATCGCAGGAAGCAAGCGAGATTGAACTTTTAGTCTATGACAATGTGGGTATTATCAGTTGTGTTGTCCATGATAAAGCCAGTTATAAGGGCGACGCTTTTGATGCCTATTTTCGGAGCACGCACACACTAGTAAATATGAATGGTGAATGGAAATTTGTGGCTAGCCATACAAGTCCACATTTAGAGGCCGAAGAAGAATAATATGCTTTTCGGAAACAATCTAAAATTGTGTGAATAAATAAAAAAGCCGAGTAGTTTGTCTGCTCGGCTTTTTTGTTAGCTTCGACAAGTTTTATTCACTTAACGGGATAACTTGACTGCCATTCACCCAGACAAAATTGCTACTACCCAAGAAAATGGAGTACCAAGTGGTGCCATCAATGACTTCGGTATCGGTCACAACATAGGTGTCAAAGCCATTGCCATCGTAATCTTGCGGCAAGAAGATTGCTTGACCGTTGGCTAATTTGGCAGGTGAACCACCCGCTGTTTCATAGGCTGGCACATTAGCACCCGCATTGATTTGAATATCACTGACGTGCGGAACCTGAGACCCAAAGCTAATACTAATATCATCAAATTCAATTTGGGCAGGGCCTGTAAAATATTGAGGAATCCACTCAATAAATTTGATACGATAAGTCTTACCTTGAGTCGCGGGAAAACTGACTGAACTTGCTAACCATCCAAGATCGTAAAAACCAGCGTCTGGAATGGTAGACAGCACGAGTTTGTTTGCCACAATGGTGCCAGTCCCAACTTCGCTCACTTCAACACTCAAAGTACGGGGTGACTGAGTATGATCCCACTGAGCGTGATACCAGAAACTAACATACCCGGTGTTACCCAAGGCAACAACATCTTGATACATCGTGTAATAAGAGGGGCCATCACCATCAAAACCGTTAGCGGCGGCATAAGTACCCGAATGTGGGGATATAAAACTGAAAAATAGGTCAGTTCCTGAATCAGTGACTTGCCAAGGATCGAGCGGTTCAGAACCTGTATAGTTGGTTGTCCATCCGGTGAAATCGCCGGTTTCAAAACCGCCATTATTAACACTAGCAGTACTGGGTAAAACAAAGACGAGCAGTAGAGCAACGACTAAACCCGCTTTGATTGTTTGTAGAAAAAGTTTTTTCATGTATCGATACCTTCAATCCCTTTTATCAGTAAGACCATTCTTACTGATTTTCTTAGCACTTTACTCGATAATTGAGTTTCGCACAATAAAATCTGTCACAAAAGTACATACTTAATAGTTTAGTCGGAAAAGTGTGAGGGTTGGGGTTTATAAAAAACAGGTAATCTAGATCTAGATTACCTGCTGAAAATTCAGATTATTGAATTAGCCTAATTTAGCGCGGTCACCGAAGCGGCGTTCGGTGCCGTTGAGCAAGGCTTTGATATTGGTGCGATGGCGGAAGAAAACCATCATAGCCACAAGACTGTAGCCCGCATAGACTGGTTCACGCATATCGAAAATAACGAGCGCGATTAGTCCCAATGAAATGGCGGCAACAGCCGTCAAAACCGCAAGTGACATGTAGCGCGTGCCGAAGACAATTACAGCCCACAACATCAAAACTAAGGCTATCATCACGGGCGGAACCAAGAGGACCCATGTACCACTCGCTGTGGCGGCACCTTTGCCTCCGCGAAT
The DNA here is from genome assembly GCA_050303635.1 of Anaerolineae bacterium. Classification (GTDB taxonomy): domain Bacteria; phylum Chloroflexota; class Anaerolineae; order Aggregatilineales; family J027; genus JAKEEQ01. The sequence goes on along the minus strand of JBNLCD010000070.1, from coordinate 7,872 downwards.
TTTGCCCGTCATAATCGTGGCAAAAATAGACCAATTATGACCTAAGACTACCGCAATTGCACCTAAAATTAGGGCTGTACCTTGGGCATCGCTGGGTGCGATCCAACGTGCTACTAAAAGAGCAACAATGCCTTTGATGCCGTCTAGGAACCAAACAACGACCCCCCATTGAATACCGAGAGCCCGCGCCGTATTATTGGCACCCATGTTCCCGCTACCAACTTCGAAGATGTTGACACCTTTGAACCGACCAACTACATATGCAGTCGGAAAGGATCCTATTAAATAGCTCAGTGCCAGTATCTTAATTATGAATTCAAAGTCCATTGATATACCTCGTTACATAACCACAGCGAATTCAGTAAAATTATTTAAAAAATTAAATGTTTTTAATTTAGTCGGAATGACTACAGCTATAATAACACCGCTTTTGCTAAAATGATACGCAAAGGATGCAATCTTATTTCAAGTGTAGGCATAGCATGGGTCAAAGGGTTATAATCAGGGCAGTAATTGAACTTGGGAGAGTAATCTAAGAAAATGTCAAAAATATTCTTATCACTTATTTTTCACAATCATCAGCCGGTTGGTAATTTTCACGCAGTCTTTGCCGAAGCGTTCGAAAAAGCCTATCGTCCTCTGACAAATTGTTTAGATCGCCATCCCAATATCAAGGTGACAATGCAATTTACTGGGCCATTGATTGATTGGCTCAAAGAACATCAACCCGCATATTTAGAACACGTGGCAAGCCAAGTTGAACGTGGTCAACTCGAAATTTTATCCGGTGGTTATTACGAGCCGATTTTGTCGATGCTTCAAGATGGCGACAAATTGGGCCAAATTAGTAAGATGAATGAAACTGTCGAAGAAGTTTTTGGGACCAAGCCACGCGGCATGTGGTTAGCTGAGCGCATCTGGGAACCTCATTTTGCGAAACCCATCAATGAAGCTGGCATTGACTATACTGTTATCGATGATGCCCATTTTAAAGCGGCAGGATTTACCCCTGACCAACTTTTTGGCTATTTTGTGACCGAAGAACAAGGTTATCCGCTCAAACTTTTACCGACTCAAACTAAATTACGCTATTTAATTCCGTGGCGACCAGTTAGTGAAGCCATTGGCTGGTTACGTGAACAAGCCAATGAACGTAATGTGCAAGGTAAACCGCCGGCGTGGGCAATTATGGGGGATGACGGCGAAAAATTCGGTTTATGGCCACATACCTATCAAAGTATCTGGGGCGAAAAATGGATGGATCAATTTTTAGATGCTATTGAAAATAATAGCCATTGGATTGAAACCATTCATCCGCAATCCTATATTGATCAATATCCAGCATGGGGTCGGGCGTATATTCCCACCGCATCTTATATGGAAATGGGTGAATGGGCCTTGCCTTCACCGCAGTCCTACTATTTGCGGGATTTGCGTGAACAATACGAACAACAACTTGAATATACTCCCGAATGGGATGATCTTAAACGTCAAGAATTGCAAAATATTTTACAATTCTTATCGGGGAGTTTCTGGCGCAATTTCTTGGTGAAGTATCCAGAAATTAATCATATGCATAAACGGGGGTTGGCTTTAAGCAAACGTCTCCACGCGCTACCCGATACACCTGAACGGCAAGCGGCGCTTGAAGCACTTTGGGCTTCACAATGTAACTGTGCCTATTGGCATGGCGTATTTGGCGGTGTTTATCTCTTCCATATTCGCGCCGCCAACTATGGCAATATTATTGGGGCCGAAGCGATTGCCGATGAATTAGAAGGTAAATCCGGCCTATGGTTGGAAAAGACCGATTTCAATGCCGATAGTTATGATGAAATTTTAGCCAGTAATGGTCAATTAGCGATTGTGGTTGAACCTGCCCAAGGTGGGATGATTTCTGAATTAGACTATCGTCCGCTGTTCTATAACTTGCTGAATATTATGTCGCGCCATCCGGAAGGCTATCATATTCAAATTCGGGAAGCCGCCGAAACCAATATGTTAATGACGCCGGAAGATGATCGCAATCAATTTGAAGGTGAACCAGTACGGGCCAAAGAAAAAGGCCTCGAAAATCATATTCATATTGATTGGCATCGACATGGGATGTTCTTGGATCATTTCTTTGCGGATGATGCTCATTTGCAAAACTTCGTGGAAGCCAAATATAACGAACGCGGCGATTTCACGAATCAATTCTATCAGGTGGAGCACGCGCAAAGTAGTGAGCAAATCAGTATCACATTATGGCGCGAGGGTGGCGTGTGGCTACATGGCGTGCACCAACCCGTTTTGGTGCGTAAAACCATCGTGATGGACAAGAATACCTCTGAACTCAATGCGTATTATGAAGTCACCAATAAGGGTGATGCCCGTCTTAAGACCCGTTTTGGCGTCGAAACATCTCTCGGTTTTGATGGGGGCGATAATCGCGAACATCACTATATTAAAGTTGAGGATGATTGGCATGGTTTGGGTGATGCTGATGATTTCCATGATGTCAGCCATTACTCCGTTGTCAGTGAGCGCTATGGCTTTGATGTAAATGTTGAACTCAGTGATAATGCTAATATTTGGCACTATCCTTTGGCACCCATTACATTGTCCGAAGGCGGTTTTGAACGCGTGCATCAAGGCATGGTTTCTTTGCAATGGTGGAAACTTAATTTGGGCATCAATGAAAGTTGGGAAACCCACATTAAAATTAGCATCGAAAAACGTCCACCTATGAAGGATTAATCAATGTACGCATCGTTGCAGAATAAAAAGGTCGTCATTAGTGGGGCAACGGGCGGTTTAGGTCCCGCAGTTGTTGAACGGTTTCATGCCGAGGGTGCGGAACTCATTCTCTTGGATCGTGGCCAATCGAAACTTGCTGAACTGTTTGGTGAACTAGATAAGACCTTACTCATCAATGATATTGATGTCACCGATGAAGATAAAATATCCCATTTAGCCGATATTATCACGGAACATCATGCCAAGATTGATATTCTGATTAATATTGCGGGTGGTTATCGAGCGGGCCAACCTGTTGCCGAGACAGACTTGGGCACATGGGAATTTCTGATGAATCTCAATGCCAAATCAGTCTTCTTGATGAGTCGGGCACTGGCTCCGCTTTTAAATGAAGGTGGCTCGATTATCAATATCGGGGCCAACAATGGTATTGCAGGCACCAAAAATTCAGCCGCTTATAGCGCGAGTAAAGCCGCCGTTTTTCGGTTGACCGAAAGTTTGTCGGCTGAACTCAAAGAACAAGGTGTGCGGGTGAATGCTATTTACCCCAAGATTATCGATACGCCGAATAACCGCGCCGCGATGCCCAACGCCGATTACTCAAAATGGGTAACCGCTGAATCCCTCGCTGGCATCTTGGCTTTTCTGACCTCGGATGAGGCCCGTGATATCACCGGTGCTTTAATCCCCATCAATGGACGCTAGATAACAAAACAGCACGGTTTAATCTTAAACACGTGCTGTTATTTTTCATTTCTACTGCTCTAAGCGCTGACTTCTATTCCGTTGGAATACCCCAAAAATGAATAGTGCCATCGTTGCTTGCGGTGATGACTTGTGTGCCATCTGCGGTGAACTGCATATCCGCGATAACATAATTATCAATGTCATAGACATGAAGCACGGCAAGCGTATCAGCCTCTAATACATATAACTGATCATCGCCAGCTGAGACAAGTACAGAATTGTCCGGTGAAATAGCCATAACTGAGAAGTTTTGATGACCCAAGCCAGCATAGCTTACCTCTTGCCATGTCGCGGTATCCCATTTGATGAGATTACCAGCCCAGTCAAGCGAAAACAACACATTGCCACTCGTATTAAATACCATATCCATGACGCGTGTCGTGTTTCCACTCAAAACAGCGATTGGTTCGGTATTGGTCGAGTCACTGACATCAAAAATCTGAATTTGACGAGTGCCGTCACCCATTGCTAAATAGCTCGTGTTAGGTTGATAGACTAACTTGGCATCGACACCTCCCAATTTCTTCGGTAGTAAAAGTCCAGCAACTATCTCTTCCGTTTGGGTATCGAATTGGAAAAACTGACCCCAGTTATTAATCAAAGTACCTTGCTTTTGATCTGGACTGAAGGCCCAACCGATGATGTCTTGAGCCTTGAGACTATCTTGCTCATCAGTTTGGAAGTTCCAGACGATAAATTCGTTACCCAATTCAAAGCTGAATGAACTGTCCCCGTAAATAGCAATGCGGTCATCTGCGATGAAAACAGCATCACTAATCCCTGAAAATTCAGGACGCCAGGTGGCCACAACTTCATTGGTTGTCATGTCGGCAACCACAACATTAAACATATTTGAGTAAAGAACATAGGGATATCGGATATCTACGCTTAGATAATGATTGTAGAACCCTTCTTGGAGCCATGTACTGGTTGAATTATTTGTATCAACAACCCACAATGAACCGTGATTAGAGGTAACCAGAACCATACTGTAATCTGGACTGATTGCTAATGTTCGGCGAAAACCATCGGTTTCAATTTTTGAATAGTCCAAGAATGTTACGGGTGTCAGCGTTTCTACTTCAAATGCAAGGAGCAAACCATCTGAGTTAGTGAATGTTATAATTTCTTGATCATTTTCGTCGTATATCAGTTTGTTGACGACATCTGAAGATTCGGCAATAGTTGTTGGTAGACTATTGGGTGCTTCAAGTAGATCCCAGCGATACACATACTCAACTGTTGAAGCAATCACTTGCGTATTGTCGGGGCTGATCACTAAACTTGTGAACAGATTAGATTCTTCAATATCTAGGGTTTGCAGATGTTCCCCGGTGGTTGTATCCCAAAGCTGAATTTGATATTCACCCAAAGTGGCATTTTGAGGAATCGTGTATCTGGACGGATATATAGTGCCTGCGGCGCTCAGAATTGTGCCATCTGCTGAAAACGCGAGTTGGGTAATCTTTTCATCGAAATCATAGAAGACGAAAACTTCGCGACCCTGTTCAATATCCCATACACTGATTAAGGCTGGATCATTTTGGGCACGGGCAATCAGATTACCAGAACGAGCTATGACAGGCATAGGGAGATACGTAGTATTTAGCTTTGGAAGTTCTTGCGTGTCGCCCGTTTGAAGATCAACGACGCGTGCACGACCATCAACGGCACCGACCACTAATGAGTCAGAATCATCGCCAAATATAGCAAAGTCAGCATAAAACTCTGGATCAATTACATTTACAGGTTCCGCCAGATTTGACGCATCATAGACCCAAATATAGGTGCCATAGGTTACCAGTTTTTGACCATCGGGGGACCACATTCCGCCCACCACGGCACCTTCGCCCATTCGGTTAACTTCGACCAGTTGATCGGCGTTTTCGACCGTGATCGGCATTAAGCCTTCTTGGGCAACACTCGTCGGCGTACTACCAAAGATCGGAACAGTTTGTAGCGGGTCTGGACGGGGCTGTAGCATCCACATAAGGCCCAAACCACCGAGAGCAAACAATAATACAGCCGCAATGCGGGTCATGGAAAACGACCGTGTTCTCCGGGACGGGGCTAATGCTTGAGCCGGAAATAAATCCGGTTCCTGAAGTGGCGTTGCTGACGCCGTATGTCCATTAGCACGTGAAATTTGCTGTGTTGGAAAAAGCTGATAATTCCTCTTAGACGAAGATTGAAGCGACATTGAGGTTTCTCCCATTTCTTGATTGAGTTCATGTAAATCTTGGGTTAAACGGGAGTCGTTTTCAGCCATCCGCCAAATTTCAGCCATTACAGCGAAATCACCATTTTCAAGGGCGTTGATATAGCGTAACAAAAGTCGGTCATGATTATTCATGGTTATTTACCTCTAGCATAGCAGTGCGTAGACGTTTGAGCGCACGATGTAAACGCATCCGAACGGCCCCAGCGGAAATTCCTAATTTCTCCGCAACCGTTGCACTATCCAAATCTTGGATAACGGTTAATTCGATGATTTTACGATCAGCCGGATTGACTAAACTCAACCAGTTGTGAACCAAGGCCTGCTGTTCATAGAGCAGAGCTGGATCTGGACTGGTTAGGGTATCGAGCAAATCGAAAAGCTCACCATCACTCAGCCGTTCAGCTAAATTAGGATAGAGATCACGGACTAACGGCTCACGTTGTAGTTGTTTGGCCTGATAAACATGGTGGCGTTGAATGATATTCAAACCAATGCCAATGAGCCAAGCAACAGGTTCGCGTACTTCGGCAAACCGCTCAACATGCACTAAAGCTTCCACACTCACCTCATTGAGCAATTCCTGCGGGGATAAGTGATTCTGTAACCCCGCCCGGCGCACATATAAGGTGAAAGCTTGTAACAGTGTCTCGTATTCCACTGCAATTAGTTGTTCAATAGCAGATGACATGCAAAAAACTCCATTCGAAGCGCTTCTTACTAAACTGTCAATTTACGCATCGACTTTGTCACACCAATTTTCAAAATTGCTTATTTAGGTCATTTTTTCAGCAACGCTACTATCAATAAAAAGCGGTATAGCTCATCAACTATACCGCCAATCTTAGGCTAAAAGACTTATCTATTAGATACTGTCTTGAATGTCAAGAACGAGTAGCGAGAAAATTCGGATCAAAGGGCTGTTGAGACTTGAGAATACCATAAGCTAAATGCAAGAGTTTTTGCATACAAGCGACAATGGCCACCATCTTGAGTTTACCGTTAGCACGCAGACGTTCATAAAAAGCACGGACAACTGGATTATGTTGTTTAGCAACAAGAGCGGGCATAAAAAGTGCTTTACGTAAACGGGCATTGCCAATTTTAGAAATAGGGGTCCGTGAGGAACTAGATGTCCCCGACTGGCGATGAGCCGGGTTGAGGCCTGCATAAGCCACGAGCTCTTTAACAGATGAAAATTGGCGAATATCCGGAATTTCAGCCAAAATGACCAAGGCTGTCCAATTCCCAATACCGGGAATAGACTTCAGTAAGGCCTGATCACGTTTAAGATCAGGGTGCTGATCGAGATGGTCGTCGAGTTCATGTTGAAGCCGTTTTTGTTCAGCTTGGAGAAACGCGATATGGGTTTGAATGCTGGTCTGGACGGTTGGATTGGTGACCGTTTTCAGGCGATTATGCTCCGCTTGTAACTGGGCTTGTAATTCAGTTAAATAACGGACAATCGCCTGTAAGTGTTCTTGGGCAGGGGACAGGGGTTGCCAAGGCGGTAAATCGTGGCGGCGCGCATAATCAGCAATAAGCCGCGCATCATTTTTGTCTGTTTTAGTCCGCCGGAGGCGCGCTTGGCCATAAGCCTTAATTTGCGCAGGATTAATGATACTTACAGCATAATCTTGCTCATACAAGTAAGTCGCCAAAGCTTGCCCATAGATGCCCGTTGCTTCTAAGCAAATCCGGGTGGGTGGGAGGACTTGGTTTTGCAACCATATTTGGAATTGTTTAAACCCGGTGGGTGTGTTCTTAAAACTAGCATGACTAGCTTGATCATCACTCACATAAACAACGTCGAACTTAGCCTTAGAAACATCGATACCAACAACGGCGGGCGCGGAAATTGTCATAGTTCATCTACCTTGTGAATACAGGCTGTGTGCCTTAGATACTGTACGATGCTTGATGACATCTACCAGAAGGACCTTATCTACGTTCCAATTTTTGTAATTCAGGGGTGAGTCAGGTTCACTTCTGGCAACTCTGCACTAACGCATAGTTTAACATTAAGATACAAGGGGTGAGGCATGCCTCACCCGCATTTCAATATCCCGTTTAATTATTTAGATCACATTAGCCCTTTGACTGTGGCGCAACGCAATAAGCATCACGATTCTGAGTGTAGACCTAAACCAAAACTCACGTTGATTTAC
>JBNLCD010000069.1:0-14549 GCA_050303635.1 Anaerolineae bacterium | reverse complement strand
TCATTTTCTAAAAAAAACTCGCGCGATGCTTCCACCACTTCTTGACACAATTCGCATTTGGCTAAATGAGCTTCGATATACAGGCGTGTGATAGGCGTTAATTTCTCAGCAAATGGATCAGCATCAAGATACGCGTTGACCTCATCCCCGGTGAGATGCGCATGCTGAGTCAAAATAGGAGCCATCGCCGCAAAATCAGCAAACGCTTCAGGATATTCGCGCTCAAGGCGTGCCATTGTTTCATCTGATAATTGATCAAGTTGGCCGGTCTGGACCCATGTTAGTTCTTGGTCAGTCAATCCGAATAGATTAGTGGACATCGAGTTCTACCTCTCCGATGTGGGACGTTTTCTTAATACTATGAACCATTGTTTTTTAAGAAAATCCCTCGCGAAACTTGTGTTGACAAAAAATTTACATTTTATGGAAGATAATCCATAAACCGATCGCTGTTAGCCTTCAGCTTGCTATGAATCCGATACAGCGCTTTTGAGACTTGCTGACCTGTTTCCCACTGGGTATGCTCCAGTTCTGCAATTTCACGCGGTTTCAGCCCCCCAACATAAATGAGTTTCAGGAGGATAACTTCTTCAGTGGTGCAAATTTCGCGGACAATCGCCCAAAATAACTCATTTTCAAGACTTTCAGCCATATTCAGTGAGCGACCTTGCCCCGGATCATCATCCAGATCAGCCAATTCCGGCCCGTTGATGATTAATTTGATGTAGTGATTCGTGATGACACTATTGGTCACACTCCGATTACTGGACCGATTGCCAAGAAAGGAGCGAATACTTGGATAGTCATTAAAATCTTCAAAATTTCTGAGCAGTTTTTTACCCTTTATAAAAATATCGTGAGCAAGATCTTCTAACTCAATGCCGTAAGATCTTAAGAGTGGGGTATGTTTATGATAGCGTGCCATTTCTTGCAGGTCATGCAGTACCACTTTCATCGCAAGGTCATCGCCATCTTGATACGCACGACGATAAACTTCATAACAATGCTCCGCGGCACCCTCTTGTTCTTTTTTAAAGTGGCGGCGCTCTTCCTCACAACGTTCAATCAAGTCATCAGTGGGAATGCTGTCCAAAGCGATATCTCCTGAATTGGGTTGGTTAATCATGCGCCGAAATCCCTAACGTGATTGTATTATCCTAATAATTTGTTATTTTTGCCACTTTTATAAAGATAAACCGCACATTACAAAAATTATCACCTCTGTGAAATTTTTGGAGTAACATCACTATTAAGCCTAATGCCCAAATGAAGCGTTTACGGAGGAATATAAATTGAAGAGAAAACGAAAATAAATGTGGGTGAAATTAACTTGAATTGCTAACCAAGCTAGTGAAAAAAAATATTTTTGGGCACCTATTGGATAGACAGATTGCTTTAATTTCCGTCCTGACTGGGAATAGGCATACTAAGCCGGAATAAACTCCCAACCCCAACCGTACTTTCAACGTCAATACTCCCCTGCATGCGTTCAATGATTTCCTGCGCAATCGATAAGCCTAAGCCTGTGCCTGCCGTGCCGGATTCACGGCCGCGTGTGCCGCGAAAAAAACGTGTGAATAAATAGGCTTGCTCTTCTTCAGGAATGCCAGTCCCCGTATCTTCAACCTCCACGATAACCCTGTTTTGATCAGCAATTCGGGTCCGGACGCTAACTTGACCACCCACCGGTGTGTAATTGAGAGCATTGGTCAGCAAAATGCTGAGCGCTTGCTCAAATAATCCCTCATCACCCAGCACTTTCGGTAATTCACTTGCACCGGAAAAACTGAGTGTTAAAGACTTCGTTTCGGCTTGAAGTTGCCGATCGAAAACGAGATTCTGGGCGATAGGATTCAGATCGATGAGTTGCGGGGTAAAATTTGTGCGTCCTTGGTCAAGACGCGATAGATTCAACAAATCATCCACAATATGTTCAAGTCGACTGGTTTCGCGTTCAAGCACCGTCAGATGTTTTTCAAGATTTTCGGGATGGTTGCGCAACATGTAATGATGCAAAACTAGATTCGTGATGGGCGTTTTCAACTCATGGGAAACATTGGCAACAAATTCGTCTTTGATACGACTCAGTTTCTGTAGCTCTCGATTGGCCTGGGTAATTTCAGTGGTCCGCTCATTGACTGCTTCGGCGAGTTCTTCATTGTACGATTCCAACTTCTGGAAAATCTGCGCATTTTGCACCGCAATGGCGGCCTGATTACCAAATGCTTGCAATTGTTGGGCATGTTTGGGCGTGAAAAAGCCGGGAGTAATGGCATCTAGGTTGAGAAATCCAATGACTTCTTCATTCGTCACAATCGGCACGCTAATATAACACCGAACCTGCGCAGTTACTTGGACGACAAACCAATCAGCATGGCTATGTGTATCCTCGATCAGAATTGCTTCTTGTGTTTGAATCATACGCTCTAACACAGGAAATTTATCTAATTCGAAGGTCAAGCCGACGTCGAGCTTAGGTAGATTATTTTTCTTATAGCAATCGCAAACGCCCGCAACGCGCACCATATTATTGTCGTCAAGCAACATAATATTGGCACCATGATGGGGTATTACATCGCCAATTACATCCAGAATGCGTTGAAGAACCTCGTCAAAATTCAGAGTGCTATTTAGTAGTTCACCAGTTTCGATTAAAGCTGTCGTAAAAACACGTTCATCGCGCATGGCTTCGTCAATTTCTTGACGTTCAACGATTTCTTCGGCGAGTTGTCGATTACTGGCTTCTAACTCTTCAATTTTGGACTCTAATTTTCGAACCAATGTATCGGCATAACCTTGAAGATAGGTTTCATTGTCGCTATCTGTCTCATGTACTTCGAGTTGGCCTGACTGATAATCACGAATGACTTCATAAATAATCGCCATCAAATGATCCGGTTCGGCGGGCTTAATGACAAAGCGATCAGCCCCTAAACTGAGCGCAAATTTTTCGTCCTTTGGGTCGGTATAGGTTGCAGTATAAAAAACAAAGGGAATTTCTTTAAGCGCCTCATCTTTTTTCCATATCCGGCACAAATGAAACCCATCCATGACGGGCATTAAAATATCAGTCACAATCAAATCCACATGATTTTGATGGGCAAGGTCTAAGGCATCTTGCCCATTCCGCGCAACCAGCACCTTAAAATCATTTTTTTCCAGCAAAAATTGCAACATATACAGGTTTTGGTCATTATCATCCGCGATCAAAATCATCATGAATTTGTCTCCGGTAGGTGTTCTTCGACCTGTGTGATAAATATGTCGGGATTAATGGGCTTTTCGATATATCCGGTACAGCCAGCATCAAGAATAGCTTCGCGGTCACCGACCATTGCATAAGACGTCACAGCGACAATTGGAATATCTTCTAAATCGGGATTATTTTTTAAGCGCTTGGCGACGGCATAACCATCCAACTCTGGCAACTGGATATCCAACAAAATTAAGTCCGGATCCACTTCATTCGCCAGTTGAATACCTTCATGTCCACTGCGCGCTTGTATGACACGGTAGCCATGTTTTTCCAAAATAAAGGTTACTAGATATAGATTCTGTTCATTATCTTCAATGACAAGTATTGTAGGTTGCGTTGACATGATTTATTTTCTCTCCCGTGGTAGGGTGAACGTAAATGTACTGCCACTTCCCCATGTACTTTCAACTTGAATAGTTCCATTCATCATCGTCACAAGACGCTGGCAAATCGATAAACCTAAACCGGTTCCTTCCCGCTGGCGGGCTAAGCCCGTATCAATCTGGCGGAAGGGTTTAAATAAATTGTCTATATCATCTTCGGCAATGCCAATGCCCGTATCGACAATACTTGTGACTACCATATCGTCTTGAACAGTCGTTTTAATACGGACTAAACCTTCATCGGTAAATTTCACAGCATTATTGATCAGATTCAAAAGAACCTGTTCAACCCGCCGACTATCTCCCCATACCTGCGTAACCGAATCCTCAATTTCAACCTGCAAAGCGAGGCCTTTTTTCTCAGCCAGCGGAGTCACAATTTGCACCATACGATCAATGGCCGCGCGCATATCAACCGCTTCTTCTTCAATTTCGAGTTCATTAGCTTCGATTTTCGAGATGTCTAGCACATCATTAATTAATGCCAAGAGATGACGTGCACTGCCTTGTACCATAGATAGTTGTTTGTGTTGTTCTTCACTCAGTGGCCCTACCAAACCTTGGAGTAGAATTCCGGTAAAGCCAATAATTGAGTTAAGCGGTGTACGCAATTCATGGGACATGCTGGCTAAGAATGCTGATTTGAGATGGTCAGATTCTTGGGCGGCTTGATACAATCGCGCATTTTCAATGGCCCGTGCAATTTGGTTACTTAAGCTTGTGACTAGTTCTTGCTGTTCACTGGGGAAAGCATCCACGCGTAAGCTATCAGCGGTCAACACGCCAAATGCGTCACCCGTTAAGCTGAAAAGTGGCACCGCTAAAACAGTTCGAATCTCATCGCGGCGCGGCAATTCTGGAACAGCATAGATATCTGGAATGTATTGTAAAGTCCCCTGCTCATAAACTTGTCCCACAATTTCTTCGCCCGGCTGATAAGTAACCTCAGATAATTGGTCTGAGTTATAACCATACCCAATATGAGCTTGTAACCAATCCTTCTTATTATTGTACAAGAAAACTGCACATCGGTCAGCTTTTAGGATACTCGTAACCCGTTGCGTGACGATGGGCAGGATAACATCCATATCCAGTGTTTTGATTAGATCGCGATTAATAGTATATAAGGCTGATAATTGGGCCGTACGTTCTTCAACTGTTTGCTCAAGACGTTGATGATGCCAGCGCAAAGCCTCTTCAGTTTGCTTCAAAGAATCGAGCATCTCATTAATTGAATTCCCTAGTTGGCCAATTTCATCGTTTGTATTGACACCAACGCGATGTTCTAGATTATGGGTCTTAATAATGGTTTCTGTATTATCGCGCAATCGAATAAGAGGCTTGACCACCAAAGATTGCATCCCCAAAGAAGTTAGCCCGACCAAAAGCAATAGTGCTAAGGCTAATACACCCAAAAATTCATAGACAAAATCATTTGTTTCGCTATCAATAATGTGTTTCGGTGACACAACACAAATTTTCCAACCTAATTCGGGTGAGGTGTAGTAAAAAAGATAATTAGCCTCATCATCTGCCATAAATTCTAAGTAACCTGTTGACCTAGTCATGAGTTTATCAAAATTGGTTTGCCCAATTTGGCCAACATAATTTTCAAAAAGTGGGGTGTTGGCTGAACCTGCGAGGACAGTCCCATTTTCATCTAATAGAACAATATAGCTCCCCTTACCGACATCAATATTTGATACATAATCGGTCAGATTGGTGAGGGTAACATCAATGCCAACCACCCCATAGATATTCCCATTTTCATCTAATAAGGTGCCCACGGTACCGATATTGATATCGGCTGTTGTCACAGCGGAGTAGGGTTCAGTTCGTTGTATTTCGCCGGGATTAGCAACAGCTAGTTGATACCAGGGCCGTTCACGGGGATCATATTGGGTCGGTCGAGCTCGTTTATGCGAACGGACGAAACTTCCATTTTCACGACCCATATACACTGAATTCACAAAGGGATGATTGAGGCGATAGTTGTTAAAAATATCAATAATAGCTTGCTCGTCGGGCTGAATATCATATTCAAAAGTGTCTGCATCAGCCTCTAAAAAATTAGTAAATTCATCATCATTGGGGTTGCGCACGATTTCATTACTTAATAGATTGCTTACATCATATCTCACAACACGCAGAAAGGCCGAAATGCTAAAGTCGACCTGATAAAGCTGGGCAACATAATTTTGTTGGATAGTATCAAACTTTTGGGTTTTCAGCCTGTTATTCGCATAATAGCCCGTGGCAAATAGTAAGATAACACCCACAATAATATGAATTGATAAAATCTTTGCGTTTAACTTCATAAGGAATTTATCGCAATCTATAGTTTATGTTTAGCTTACAAAAATATTCAAACTAAATTATAGAATGATGATGCATGAACAAAACGCGAGCAGTGATATAGGGCTAGGATGTTCCGAGAATTTTATTGCACAAGTTAAACCTAAATGCGTACTTGGATGAGCACTTTTTTAGCGTTTTGCTCACCCAAGTACACTTATTTTTTATGAGAAACTACGGCATATTGGCGCGAATGGTATCGCGTAAGCTGACAAGTTCAGGATAGTTGTAGAAGAATTTGACCTTTTGATCAGCGCCGGTTGTACCCGTCGGACGATCATTCAAAACGAACGTCATGAAGGTTTCGGCAAAATCTTCCGCAATATTCGTCATCGCATATTCGCTGACATAATCTGAGGCGCGACCATCACCTTCCGCATCTGTTTCAGTCCCCGCCCAAAAACGGTTATAGAAAGCGGCTAGGTAGGAATCGGGGGAAACACAGCCCTCGCCAGTATAATAAGTTGCACAACTCGCTTCACCATCACCTGTCATTTGGCTGGCTTGCAAACTCAAAACATGCGCATATTCATGCACGAGCGTGAGTACAATTTCTTCGGGGTAATTTTGGGCTTCGTCGATATTATAGGCAATAACCCACTCAACAAGACTATCATCGACATTATAAACATAAGCAACCGTACCATCATCGCCGGAGAAGATTTCATAGCTGACAAAAACGCCATCAAGTAATTCAGATGGGAATAAGCTTACAAAAATATCCCAGATTGCTTGGTGCGCCGGGTCAACATCGCCTTCGAGAGTTAGATTTTCACCCACAAAATACGTGGCATCAACTTCATCGCCACCCGCATAATCTTCGTCATCCCAATTATCACTGAAGTCGTCATCAGTCGGGATTTCATCGCCTTCTTCATACCACCAGTCTTCGGCAACGGAGTAGCAAACCGTGATATCATCATCTTCGAGATAGTAACAATCATCTCCCCAACTGGGGTCGACAGCTTCACCGTCATCGTACCAAGCGTCTTCATCGGCAAAATAACAGAGATCAACATCACGGTCTTCAAGATAATAGCAACTGTCCTCATCGACGAAATAATCACCCTCTTCATACCACCAATCCCATTCAGGATCGTAGCAGACGGTTACATCGTCATCTTCGAGATAGTAACAATCTTCACCCCAGCTATCGTCGACAACTTCGCCATCATCCCACCATTCGTCCCATTCGGCGTCATAGCAGAGATAGACATCGCGATCTTCGAGATAATAACAGTCTTCGCCCCAGCTTTCATCACTATTGACGCCATCATCAACGAATTCACCATCGTCAACAACTTCGCTATCATCCCACCATTCATCCGTTTCGGCGTCATAGCAAAGATAGACGTCCTCATCTTCGAAATA
The DNA here is from genome assembly GCA_050303635.1 of Anaerolineae bacterium. Classification (GTDB taxonomy): domain Bacteria; phylum Chloroflexota; class Anaerolineae; order Aggregatilineales; family J027; genus JAKEEQ01. The sequence continues at coordinate 7,184 of JBNLCD010000069.1, read as the reverse complement.
ATAGCATTCATCATCCCAACTCTCATCAATAACGTCGCTATCATCCCACCATCCATCTGTTTCGGTGTCATAGCAAATATAGACATCCTCATCCTCGAGATAGTAGCAATCATCATCTTGGGTGTGTCCCGGTTGTGATACAGGTGGCGTTTGCGCGGAAGCACTAAAAGTACTCATCAAAAGAACTGAAATAAACAATATGAAACTAAGTTTCTTAAAAGCCATGGCTTTATCCTCAGCTTGTTCAAACAAATACGGTGACTTTAGTATACTCAGCTTACTAAATTGGGGATAGCAATTAGGTTTAACGTTAAGGTTTTTGAATCGGTGAAAAAATACCGCTCGATCACAATGACTCGAGCGGCACGAAAATTCAAGGAGAGAGGCGCTAACTAAAGCCCAGCTTCGCTGTCCTGTTGCGCTTGTTGCTCGGCTTTATATTCCGCTTTTTGATCTTTAGCACGCACAGTGCCCGTCACCATGAAGATGACCCGTTCACAGATATTCTTGACACGATCAGCCATACGTTCAACATCATGGGACACCCCTAACAGGTAGGTGGCCCGTTCAATATTTTTGGCGTCTTGAAGCATAAATGAAATGAGTTCGCGATACACTTGCTCATCAAGCGCGTCCACCTCTTTATCCCGCTTTTTAATGGCGTGGGCCTTATCCACATCCCAATTTAAGTAGGTATCGACCGCTTCACGCAACATTTCACTCGTAATGGTAGCCATACGCGGCAAATCAATCAGCGGCTTCAACAAAGGCACTTTGTTGAGTTCAATGGCGCTTTTAGCCACACTGGCGGCATGATCACCAATCCGCTCTAATTCGACCACCAAGTGAATGGCCGCGATAATGGAGCGTAAATCACGGGCGAGTGGATGTTGGGTAGCAATTAAGCGATAAGCATCTTCTTCGATTTCATAGCGCAGTTGATTGATGGGTTTATCATCTTGAATGACTTGTTGCGCTAAATCATCATTGCGTTCAACCAATGCTTGCATACTGCGTTGAATCGCGGAATCAGTCATATGACTTAAACGCAACACATTATCACGCAATTCATTGAGTTCATGATGAAATCGTTCGCGCGTTTGGATTGTATCTGCCATAGCAAATTAACTCCCTAAAAGCTCATAAATCCCTTAAAAAAGGTAGAATTCTGTTTTGTATATCAGTGCGCGTTTGCCGATACACTGCAATCGGTTGCCCATAGGGGTCGCCAAACGGCATAAGAATGAGTTGGCCAATTTCGGGCCACGTGACAAATTGTTGATACGGATATTCGCCTAAAACAATCACGATATTAAATGGTTGATGTTGATAGGCACTTGTTGCTTGCGGTTGATGATGCCGAATATCAATATTGAGCTCGTCCATGACCGCTACGGAATTTGGATTCACCGTTTGACCGGGTTCAACTCCGGCGGAGTAGGCCTGCCACGTGTCGCCTAAGAAAAAATTGACAATACCTGCCGCCATTGGACTACGACAAGTATTGCCTGTACAGACAAATAATACGCGTTTAGCTGACAAGGCAGTCCTCCTGCCTCATCTGACGTATTTTAGCCGAAGCGTCCGGTAATATAATCTTCTGTCCGTTGATCTTTCGGACGGGTGAAGATTTGGTCGGTTTCTCCAAATTCAATGAGTTCCCCAATACGTTCTTGCCCCGCCAACATAAAGGCGGTGTAATCAGATACCCGCGATGCTTGTTGCATGTTGTGGGTTACAATTACTATTGTATATTCTTCGCTCAATTCACGCATCAATTCTTCAATACGCAAGGTCGCGATAGGGTCAAGTGCCGAACAGGGTTCATCCATGAGGATAATTTCGGGTTCAACCGCAATGGTGCGCGCAATACAGAGCCGTTGTTGTTGTCCACCGGACAAGTCCAAACCTGATTTTTTCAGACTATCTTTGACTTCATCCCACAAGGCGGCGGCGCGTAAACTCCGCTCGACGATTTCATCAAGAACCGCTTTATTGCGTTGACCTAAAATACGCGGGCCATAAGCAATATTGTCATAAATCGACTTCGGGAAAGGATTCGGTTTTTGGAACACCATCCCAATTTGCCGCCGAACCTGAACGGGATCTATATCCGGTGAATAAAGGTTGTAGCCTTTATAAAGAATTTCGCCTTCAACATGCGCGCCAAAAAGGTCATTCATGCGATTAAAGGAGCGCAACAGGGTACTCTTCCCGCAACCAGAGGGCCCAATCAGGGCGGTGATTTTGTGGGTTTCAATTTGCATATCGACATCACGCACAGCTTGCTTGTCACCATAAAATACGGACAAATCCCGTGTTTCGAGTGAGATGTGAGTTGCTACTTTTTCGGTCAAAATACTATCTCCACTTAAGGTTTAGAAGCGTTGGGTAAAGCGGTTGCGCAAAACAATCGCAATAGAATTCATGGTTAGTAAGAGCATCAGCAAAATCAAAATGGCGGCGGCGGCGACATTGCGGAAGGCGGGATCGGGTTCAGATGTCCAGTGGAAAATCTGAATGGGCAACACCGTAAATTTAGATGTAAATGTTGGATCTTTGGTGATACGCGTTGCCGCGCCAATCACAATCAAGGGGGCCGTTTCACCAATCGCACGCGAAATCGCCAGAATAGTACCCGTCATAATGCCGGGGATGGCGTTGGGCAAAACATGGTGCCAGATCGTTTGCCACTTGGTTGCCCCTAAGCCATAACTCGCTTGGCGCAATGAATTCGGGACAGCGCGAATGGCTTCCTGTGCATTGATGATGATCACCGGAAGAATGAGCAGACCCATCGTGAGACCTGCCGCAATAACCGTCGAGCCCTGCGTAAAACCATCAAGAGTACGCACAAAAATCACAAGGCCTAACATCCCGTATACAATCGAAGGGACACCCGCCAAGTTACTAATATTCACCTTGATAATTCGGTTCACGATATGGTCAGTCGCGTATTCTTCCAAATAGACCGCCGCGCCTACCCCAATCGGGAAGGCAAACAAAATCGTGATGAGGATCATATAGAGTGAGCCAATGATGGCGGTCCGAATACCGGCTAATTCCGGTTGCGTATTATAGGTTCCGTCGAGGAAACCCGTGGTGGCCCACCAGCGATATTCAAATTCAATGGCGGCGGGGTCCAATTCTAATTCTTGGCCCAAGGCGGCGGCGCGGGCTTCTTCTTTGGACACAACATCCTTGCGCAACTGGTCTTTATCTTTACGCAAAGACGGTACAAAATTCCATGTCCCCACCACGCGCGGCTTCAAAATCTTATCGGTGACAACATTTCGCATTTCTTCAAGCGAGAAGTTGAGCGTCATGATGTTAATCCAGTCATCACGCTCCAGATCAAGCACCGGAACATCATTCAGGGATTCGGGCAGTTCAAAATCCTTCAAAAATTCACCAGCGGTTTTGTCACGATTTTCGACGAGCTTGGTCTTTGCATCATCCAAGGACATATCGAAGAAAATGCTGACCACCACAAAGCGCAGATTGCTCCCGCGCAAATCGGTACTGTCAGAGAGCAACATCACTTGCCCCAATTCTTCCTCGTTTAAATCCGCAAAGGGTTTATAAGGGAAGGCTTCGGGCGCTAAGCTATCCACGCTGGCCAACAAGGACGCACGATTGGCTTCGTCTGCCAAAATATTACTAGCAATCAGATTAACCAGCACATCCGTTGAAGTATTTTGATACAGCAAGGTATTCCAGTTATCGCGCGTTAAGTCTAGGAGGGCTATTTCAGCGAGTTCATCGGGATAGCTGTAATCAGTAAATGCCGCATTGACTGTTAAATCGCGGTTGTCGCGCAAATAAGTTTTGGCATCGTCGTTTGAGAGATCTAATATATGTTCGATGGCCACAATCCGTAAGCTGTTACCCCGGAAATCACCCGCATCAGAGCCCGCGATGATTAGCCCCAGTTGTTCATTGTCGAGATGATTGAGCACACCTTCAATCTCTTCAACCGTTAAATTATCAACAGGTTCTTTGTAGAGCATATCCGGGTCAACTTCATTCGCTACAGCCACCAGACTGTAGGATGAATTGACAATGCTGTAAATTAAGGCGAACAAAGCGATGATGGCAATAATAACAGCACCGATATAGATATTGCGCCAGACAAAGCCCGTGCGGCGACGTTTATCAATATTCTTTTTCAGCGCTTCACCTTGCGGCAATTGCCCCGGCGATGGTTTAGGCTGAGTTGTGGCGGTTTCGTTTAAACTCATGGTTTTTAGTATTCCTCACGGAAGCGGGCGACCAGGAAGCGGCTTGCAATATTGAGAAGGAGCGTAATCACGAAGAGACTGAGACCGATGGCAAAAATACTGTTATAGTCGGGTGTTCCGAAACTGGTTTCGCCTTGCGTAATCGCGGCAATATACCCGGTCATAGTTTGGGCACCTTCAAGCGGATTACCCGTTAAATTCGGTCCGGCCCCGGCGGCAATCGTCACAATCATGGTTTCACCAACGGCGCGGGAGATTGCCAGAATGAAAGCCGCAATCACACCGGATAGAGAAGCTGGTAAAACAACTTTAGTTGTGGTTTCAAATTTGGTGGCACCTAAGCCATAGGAAGCACGGCGTAAGGCATCGGGGACGGCGCTTAAAGCGTCTTCACTCATGGAAGCCACCATCGGCAAAATCATGACACCCATGACTAAACCCGCTGAAGCCGTGTTAAAGGCTTGCACTGCATCACCGAAAATACTTTGTAAAATCGGGGTCATAAAGGTTAACGCAAAATACCCATAAACAACCGTGGGGATACCAGCCAGAACTTCGAGCACCGGCTTTAAAATTTCCCGAACACGATTGGAAGCATATTCACTGAGATAGATAGCCGATCCTAAACCTAATGGTAAGGCGACGACCACGGCAATACCTGAAGTCATGAGTGTCGCAGTGACAAGTGGCAAAACCCCAAATTTATTAACGGTCGGACTCCATGTCGTACCCGTGAAGAACTCTTTCAGTGAGACTTCACCAAAGAAGGAGATGGATTCACGCCCTAAAACCACCACAATCCCAATGGTGGTAAAAATAGAAATGAAGCCACAAAAAAACAAGCTCATTTCTACAATTTTTTCACTCAGCCGGGTTTGCCGTTGCAAGCCAAGTGCTTCGGCACCCGAACGGGCTGAGATGATCCCTTGTTGCTTGGATACTTGAGTTGCCATATTATCTTTCTTCAGATTTTTACCGTTCAATTAGAATTACTCTGCCTTTCCTGCATCTGATTGTTCAGCGCGGGCTTTGGCCAAAACATCTTCAATGAAATCTGTTTTAGCGTGACCATAGGCCACCCGGTCGGTATGATGTTGTTGCGCCAGATCCATCTTCAAATTACCGTAGGCTTGCGCAACACCAGGATATTTGCAGAGATAATCTCTAAATAAAATATGATCAATCCAAAATTCAGTGGTTGGCACCGTGATATGAATATGGTGGCTATGCCCATCCGCTGAACCACGAAACAGGAATAAGCGCTCTGGCATATCTTTTTCGAGTTCGGAGACGTAGTGATACCCAATATTTTGTAAGGGCTTCACCAATTTTCGTCCAACTTCCAGACGCTCGACCCCAATCATGATATCAACAATGGGTTTAGCGGCTAAGCCGGGCACAGCCGTACTACCAACATGCTCAATTTGGAGCGATTCATTCTTAAATAATTGCTTAATAAGATCTTTTTCTTTATTAAATAAATTGACCCATTCCGGGTCATATTGAGTTATAACAACGGGATACTGCATCACTATCTCCTTGCGCTTCATCACGAGGGGAATTTTGCCAAGTCTACCATGAGTTTAGTCCGCCGTTTAGATGATAACGGGCTGTGGACTATTCTGCAATTCCCCTTATAAAAAAGATAAAGGACGGCGGTAAGCGCCCATCTTACCGCCGTCAGGAGAGAGTGGAGAGTAATTATTCCATCAAGCCAGCGGCAGTTGCACCAGCCACCCAAGTTTGGCGGGCGGCTTCAAGCGCATCAGCACTAGCTGGGAAGTAACCAACTTCCGTGATTTCTTCGTTAACATAGGTCAAGTAGTAGTTAATGAAGTCGGCGACTTGTGAGTTTTCTTCGAATACGCTAACTGCACTGTAGATGAAGAGCGGACGGCTGAGTGGATAGCTACCATCTTCGACAGTGGCGGCATCCGGCGTAACACCATTGATGTTCAAAATCTTGAGGGTGTCAGCATTTTCGAGATAGTAAGCATAACCGAAGTAACCGATTGCATAGGGGCTCCCGACAACACCGTTCACCAAAACGTTGTCATCTTCGCTCAATTGCGGTTCTTGGCTTAAAATAGCGGTTTCAGCGTCATCACCATGAATGGGTTCGAGAACGGCTTCGACGAAGAAGTCGAAGGTACCACTGTCGGTGCCGGGGCTGAAGAGTTGAATATCTTCGGCGGGCCATTCAGCGTTGAGGTCAGCCCAAGTTTGTGCGGTGCCATCGAAAATCATGGCGAGTTCTTCAAGGGTCAAGCTATCAACGAAGTCGTTTTCAGCACTGACGGTTACAGCCAAAGCATCGGTACCAACGCGGAATTCCAAAACGTCGCGCCCGTTGGAAGCACACGTTTCAACTTCACTATCCTTGATTGGACGGCTCGCGTTGCTGATGAGGCTGGCGGTTTCTACACAGAAACGCTCGAAGCCAGCACCTGAACCAATGCTGTCGACGGTGATGGTATCAATATAGCCATCTTCTTCGAAGCGTTCAGCCATACGGACAGTCAAGGGGAATACGGTGGAGCTACCGGCAACTGGAATATCGCCAGCAACCAACAACGGATCAACTTCTGGCAAGCTGGTTTCGCCCATCATGTCGTCGCCACCCATGTCGTCCATCATCGGGGCTTCTAAGCCCATACCGACCAACCAGCTAACTTTAGCGGCGTTCAAAGCGTCATCGCTAGCGGCGAAGTAACCAACATCGGTGATTTCTTCGTTGACGAAGGTCAAGTAGTAGTTAATAAAGTCAGCAACTTGCGGCTTTTCTTCGAGAACGCTGGTCGCGCTGTAGATGAAGAGCGGACGGCTGAGCGGGTAGCTACCATCTTCGACGGTGGCGGCATCCGGTGTAACACCATTGATGTTCAAAATCTTGAGGGTGTCAGCGTTTTCGAGGTAGTAAGCATAACCGAAGTAACCGATTGC
>JBNLCD010000068.1:0-14619 GCA_050303635.1 Anaerolineae bacterium | reverse complement strand
ACCATCATCTTCTCCAGGAACATTCCGTTCAGGTCCAGCACCACCCATTGATTTTTGCCATCCATGTGTTTGAAAGTGAGCACATAGATTTTATCATCCGTCACCAGGAACCATCGAAAGGGGTGATACTGGTTGAATTCAAAGGTGACCTGAGCTTAGCATGTGTCGCCTATCCTGAGCGTATCGGCCTCATAGCATGGTACACCGCCTTAAGACAGAAATTACTAGCCATTCACGACGGAGTTATTCCGGTTGAGAATGGCTATCGTTTTTTATTTTCTCCACAAGATGAAATCCGTGCCCTCAGCGATCAAGACTCCGAAGATAAATTGGGTGAAGATTTAAAAGCTTATGCGCATCTCGAAGCGGATCGATGCCCCTTTTTGACCATTCGCGTCGAATTTTTCGGTGGCGGATATGCCCTCACTCTCACAGGCAACGCCACGGCTCAAGCTTGGCTCGCGATTGATTATCAACTGGAAAATACATAGCTGGAGCTCAGAAATACTCGGAAAAAGATTCTTTACCTTTTTTGTAAAAAAGGTAAAACCAAAAAACTTTATATGAGACAAAATAAAGCCATTTTCCAAAGTTTTGGTCAAGCTTTTACAAAAGCTTGGTTTGTTTTTATAAGACTTAGTGAGGTTCCAAATGAATCCAACTATTTATCGTGATGATAATCACATTGTTATGCCCGGTATGGCCACCGCGCATTCCCATGCCTTTCAACGTGCCCTACGGGGTCGTACCCAACGTCGGAGTATGCAAGCGGGTTCGTTTTGGTCATGGCGCGGCCTGATGTATGAATTGGCCGAAAAACTTAATCCTGAGCAAATTTTCAATATTTCGCGGTTTGCCTTTGCTGAATTAGCGATGTCCGGTGTGACCGCTGTTGGTGAATTTCATTATGTGCATCATCAGCCTGATGCCCAACCGTATGCCAATCGATTGACTCTTGCTGAAGCAGTCATCGATGCCGCTTTAGATGTCGGCATTCGGATCACCTTAATTCGTACCGCCTATCAACGCGCCGGCTATCAAAAAGAACTTGCCCCGGCTCAAAAACGTTTTTCTGATGAGAATATTCAACTTGTTATGGCCGATGTTGAAGCGCTCCAACATCATTATCAAGATAATCCATTCGTTGAAGTGGCTATTGCCGCGCATAGTATTCGCGCCATCCCACGTCCGCAAATCCTTGAACTGGCCCAATTTGCTGAGAAGCAAAACATACCCTTTCATATGCATATTGCAGAGCAACAGGGTGAAATCGAGGAAAGTTTAGGTGAATATGGTCAACGGCCAGTCGAGATGTTGGCTGAATTAGGTGTACTTGGTCCACGTTTTGTTGGTGTCCATGCCACGCATCTTAATGAATCTGAAATTAAAGCACTGGGCGATACGCAATCGATCGTGTGTCTTTGTCGCACAACCGAACGTGACTTAGGTGATGGGTTAGCCCAAACCGCTGAGTTGCATCAGGCAGGTGTTAAACTTTGTGTGGGGGTGGACAGTCATGCCACCAGTGATGCTTTTGAAGAAATTCGAGCCGTTGAACTCGATGATCGTTCCCGTACAGAAGCCCGCCATGTTGTTGCCGAAGCGCCTGAATTATTAAGAATTGCCACGTCAAACGGTTATACAGCCATTGGTATGCAACATGTTGCTGATAAAGATAAAGTTTATCTCAATACAAATGATGCCTCAATTGCTGACGCGCAGGATGATCTCCTAACCGATGCGGTTGTTTTTGGGGCAACGCCGCGTGCGGTTGCTAAAGTGATGGTAGGCGATCGAGCGATCGTGGAAAATGGCCACCATGTGAACTATGCGGCTATCCGCACTGCCTATTTAGAAACACTCACCGAACTCGGTCTCCGCTAAAAAATAAAGCGCCCTGTCAGCAATTTATGACACATTGACAGGGCGCTTACCTATTGTCTAGTTGAGGGGTATCCACTGATTTAGCTAACCACTTTCTCTTCTTCATTATAATGATTGAGTTTAAGATTCTTCTCGTTGGCACGAACCATCAGAATTGGGCATTGTGCGCCACGGAGTACCCGCTCAGCTACACTTCCGAAGACCCAGCGTCCAATACCGCTCCGACCATGCGTTGCCATGACAATTAAGTCAATTTCTTGGGTGTCGGCATAGTCCACGATATTTTCGGCAACCAGACCTTCAATAACTTTTGCTTTGATTTCACCGTCAAAATCGACGGTAAGACGATCTCTGACGTTTTCTAGATAAGCACTAGCTTCACGTAAAGAAACATCACGGTAAGTTTCACCAACTTGATAATCAATGCCATAGGAGGGAACGAGGTAATTGGTGATAACTTGGACGAGGTGAACTTCACTGGTAAATTTACCAGCTACAGCGATTGCTGATTCAATTGCTTGTTCAGCTAAGATTGATCCATCAAGGGGAATGAGAATTTTCTTATACATCTAACCTCTCCTTTGACTAATTCAATTTAATGATGACATGAAAATCGCACGGTTATCAGTATCGAATGTCATCAATATATTTGTTGAATAGCGGGTTGGAGTGGGGTAACTCCCCCATATTGTCTTATGGGGGAGCCAAGTCTCTGCGTTTAGTTCACAATTTCAATGCTCAAATAGCCTTGAGAAATGGCATACGTACCATCTGGGCGCTGGCTAATCGCATAAATCAATGCGTAGGGATAAATATTGCCCGGCACGGTCCAGTTGAAACTTGCACCTGATTCGGTGTTGTCCGCACTACCAATATTATTTTTCTCACCTTCAAAACCAATACCAATAAACGAAGTACGGCCTGTGGTCGGCGCTTGCTTCCAGGTAATCGTGACAGTTTGATTTGCTTTGAGAGTATAGGTTCCTTGCTCATATTTTTCATATGGATCAACGGCCAGATAGCCATTACGGGTGTGATTGCTGTAGACGGCTTGCGTCAGACTGACTCGCACAACTTGCCCGCTATTGTTATATGAAGTCGCATAGACCACATCACCCGCTAATCCATACGGGACAGTCCATGTCACCATAGCCCCACCGGATAAATCATAATCAATCCCTAAGCTCGACACACTGCCACTAGTTGATCTTAAATTGAATTCAACATAGCTTGCCTCAGCAGGAATAGTCGTATAATTCAGCACAATATCATCTTCCGGCATGAGCGAAACACCTCGTGAAGCGATATCGAGCGGATTGCTAAAATAAACATAGCCTGTCTGCTCTCCTCCGGGACTCGGTGTTGGAATGGTATTTTGCACAGGTGTAGCTGTTGAAATCGGAGCCCGTGGTAAAAACAGGAGTTGCCCAATACTGAGATTATTGGGATCATCTAAGCAATTTGCTTGCGTAAGTTCGGCAACGGTACTCTTGGTGCGTTGGGCAAGCTTGTTGAGTGTATCACCAGCGGCAACCCAATATTGAAACCAGTCTGTTTTGAGATAACAATTCACCCCTGCGGTGGGTACCTTGGTTGAAACATTATTAACGACAGTGTTATTTTGACTTGTGGCAGTTGCCATAGCCGAGGTAGCTGTCACCACAATTGGCGTTTGCGTGCTGATAGTTTGATTGAGCGGTATCGCTGTGTTTTCTGATTTGGTTGAACTGGCTAGATTACAGGCTAAGCTACTTAGAATAAGCACTAAACTAACGATTACAATCCGTAACATGTTTTTTCATCCTTTACTCTTGAGAATAAAGCATTTGGAAATTACTAACCTATGTACCTAATAACATCAAACTAGCACAAAGGTTCTACCAGCTAGTCCATGCCTACCCTATGCTTACCTGACAATCGATAAAATCAAGAGGTGTTATTGACTTCATTTTGGCATTGTGTTAAACTTTGCAAAGTTTAACGTTAACGTAAAGGTTTTTTGGAAATATGCGAGAAATGAAAATTGGTGAATTAGCTAAACGAGCAGATGTCACCACTCGCACCATTCGCTACTATGAGCAACGTGGCTTATTGGGCCCGGCTGAACGTACTGATAGTGGCTATCGTCTGTACACAGAAGAAACAATTGCTCGTCTCAATAAAATTGATGGACTCAAGCGTATTGGTCTCAGTCTAGAGGAAATCGCCTCGGTGCTTGATCTCTATTTTGAAGATGCCACAGGAATTAGCGGCAAACGCAAAGTCGTTGAAATTCTCGAAGGTCATCTGGCTGATACCATTGAAAAAATTGATGGATTAAGCCAATTCAAACGCGAACTTGAAGCCAATATTGCCTATGTCAAAGGCTTAATTGCAGATATTGAAGCGAGCGAATAAGTTTTTTTTGTCTAAAGATTAACGTTAACGTTAAACTAGAAAGAAAATCGATAAGGAGTTAATCAACAATGAATACACCATCGAAGTCCGTCATTGAAACATTTTTCAATGCTTTTAGTACAGGTGATACTGAGCTTTTAGTATCGACTTTTCATGATGATGTTGAGATTACTGCACAGGGACCTACTACGGTTCCGTGGTATGGAACTTACCATGGTAAACAAGGTCTATCTGATTTCCTCTCCCAATTGGGAAGCAATGCTGAAACGCAAGCATTTTCCGTCGATAATATCGTTGCCGAAGAAAAATTGGTTTTTGCCTATGGGCATCTCAAACATCGAATTGTGACTACAGGCAAGATGTTTGAAAGTGACTGGGTTCTGCGGTCAGAAGTCGCTGAAAGCAAGATTATTGCCTTCAAATTTTTTGAAGATTCTGCCGCCGCGCAAACTGCTTTTGTCACAGATGATCTGTAATCAAACCCAATGCAGAGGAGACTAAACTAATGAGTATGCAAACCGACACTTTGCCACAAGAATTAACTGCCTTTATCGAAAATTTCAATCAGGTGCCAGCTGGCTATGGACTGTCGAATGCACGCCAAGTAACCCAAGATGGCCAACCCTACTGGTTAGTTCGCTTTGAGCGGATCAATGGCCAAAATACAGGTTTAGGTGGTGAACACTTTTCAATGGTCGTTGATGCCGCGCAGTCTCGCCTGATGGGCCTTACTTGGCTCGATCAATCCCAAACCGCCACTCGTTTGCCATCTAATAAAATAGCGCATACGTTTGCTCAAGAGTTTTTACAAACCTATGCACCCGACCTTTATACTCAGGTTGAGCTTCTGTGGATTGCACAACATGATGAGATCATTCAAGTTGCCAATCAAGCGCTTCGGGTTAGTGGCACAAAAGTAAAAATGCGCCAAACGGATGGACGCTACACGTGGGTTATCCTGAATAACAATGAACAGGTGATGACATTTGAGCGGGATATCGTGTGGAATTTTGATATGAGCAAACGCACCACTGAAAAATGGTTACACGACTATTGGATTAAATTACGCCAATAGTTGTCTCAATGGATTGCTTGTATCCCCAATAAAATTTATGCTATACTCAGGAAGTCACGTCCCAATTGATTGAAATAAAAATTGGTGTGTGAATATCGTCAACTAAGTGAAAGGCGTACCATGCGCGACAACAACACTATCAGCGGTTAGATTGCCAACAGGGTTATCTTCCATAGCGGATATTGTCGCGTCTCTATAACGTGTTCATTTAAGTACGCCAGTGCCAATAATATGGTCAGGTCTGCGCCGTGTGGGAATATACCCTCACGGCGTTTTTTTGATTCCGGTTTCCTATTTCAACATTCATTCTTAGTCATAAACAGCAATCAAAGGAACCGTATTTATGCTTGTTGTATCTAATATCACAAAACGTTTTCATCCAACTGACCAACCTATTTTGCGCGATGTGTCATTTACTGTGAACAATGGCGAACGCCTTGGCATCATTGGAGCCAATGGCACAGGCAAAACCACCCTGATGCGCTTGATGCAGGGTGAAATTGAGTCTGAGAAGGGTCATATTCAATTTGTGCCCGCATCACTCCGCGTTGGCTATTTGCCTCAAGGTCTAGCAGTTGACGATGACACACCCTTAGGTGATGTTCTATATCCTAAATTAGCCGAACTCGAACAGTCTGAAGCCTTGTTGGAAGATTTAAGCCAACAAATGGCTGATGCTAACGAAGATGATTTGGCCGAAATCATGAGTGAATACGGTCAAGTTTTGGCGGATATTGAACGACTCAGTCAGGAAATTCAACCAGGTTCTGGCGAAACTATTTTGGCTGGACTTGATTTAGCACAGTTCGATCTTGCTACGCCTGTTGGTATCTTATCTGGTGGGCAGAAAACGCGGCTCGGACTGGCGGCGCTTTTACTGAAGCGGCCGCAACTCATTCTTCTAGATGAGCCGACCAATCATCTGGATATCACAGCACTCGAATGGCTCGAAACATGGCTCGCCGAGTTTGACGGCGGCGTGATCATCATTTCGCATGATCGAACCTTTCTCGATAAAACGGTGAATACGATCTTAGCCATTGATGCGCATACCCAAACTGCCCGTCTCTATCCCGGTACATACCGCGATTATGTAGAGCGGGTGCAATCCGAGCGCGATAAACATTGGGCAGAGTGGCGAGACCAACAGGTCGAGATTGCCCGTTTGCAATATGATATGGAACGGACAATGGCCCGTGCCGTCCGCAAAGAAAATGCCACCAAAAACGATCAGCAACGGCGCTATGCCAAAAAAGTAGCCAAGCGCGCCAAGGCTAAAGAAACTCGTTTGAAACGCTATCTCGCATCAGAAGACCGCGTTGAGAAGCCGCCGCAAACATGGCAACTTAAGCTCGATTTCGGTGAATTGCCACCAACAGGGCACGATGTCATTGATTTGCACGATGTCAGTGTCGGCTATGCACCGCATCCGCCGTTGCTCCATGATCTCAATTTAACCGTGCGCGGTGGTGAGCGGGTCGCCCTCTTGGGGCAAAACGGTAAAGGCAAATCCACCCTGATCAAAACTATCCTACGTGAAATACCTGTGCTCAATGGTGATATTCGCATCGGCGCGAGTATTCAAGTGGGCTATCTGGCGCAAGAACAAGATTTTCTCAAGCCTGACCAAGATGTTTTACACCATTTGCGTTCTGAAGTGCGCATGAGTGAAACTGAAGCCCGTTCGTTTTTACACTATTTCTTGTTCTCCGGCGAAGATGTTTTCCAACCCGTGGCTCAGTTGAGCTATGGGGAGCGCACCCGTCTGATGCTGGCAATTTTAGTGGCACGCGGGTCAAATCTACTCATCCTCGATGAACCGATCAATCATCTTGATATTCCCTCCCGCGAACTCTTTGAGCAAGCGCTAAGTGCGTTTAAAGGGAGTATCTTGGCTGTGGTGCATGATCGCTATTTTGTCGATAAATTTGCCACGACCATTTGGCAAATCGAAGATAAGACGATTAAAGTCGAAATCACCCAACCAATGCTGGCTTAACGTCACAAAATCTCTAAAACGGGTGGTGTTGACTGCCCGTTTTTCTCTTACCCATCACCTTATCTACCAAAATGCGGAGATTTTGGGTAGAAAGTCATAATCGGATTCATCCAAAGGGATTTATGATAAATGTAAATAGAATATTGGCTCAACACCAAAGTTAACTTTTAAGGAGCAACCCCCATGTTACATGACGTTTTTGTCAAAGATTGGATGTCTACCACCCTACTCACCGTTGAACATGATGCCAATATCATGGATACGTTTCGTCTTATGAAAAACAACAAAATTCGCCGCTTACCTGTGATGAAAGATAAGCGCCTCATTGGCATCGTCACTTTAGGTGATATTCGCGAAGCCCGTCCGTCTAATGCCAGCGCCTTAAGTGTCTGGGAAAACAATTTCCTGCTGATGAAATTGCTGGTGCGTGAAGTGATGACTTATAATCCCGTATCAATTGCCCCTACCGATACAATCCAAGATGCCGCCCAACTTATGATGGAACGTAAAATCGGCGGTTTGCCTGTTGTCAATGAAGCAGGTAATCTGGTTGGAATCCTAACTGAATCAGATATTTTCCGGATGGTTGTCAGTAGTGATGTAGAAATCATGCCGCGTTAAAATTTCAAATTGAAGACATTCTGCCTGCCCACATGGCCTTTAAAATTATTCGTTTATTGATAATTTACTTAAATTTTTATGCTAGATGGCTATATAAATTAATCAAATCATGATTTAATATATGGATGTAAATACAACGCGTATTTGCGATCAATAAAACAAATAACGCGGTTTCGTTGCCGCCCAACAAAACAACAAGATGATAAGGAGAAAGACCTAGGATGCTCAAGAACGTAGAAGTCAAGGAATGGATGAGTAGCCCGCCCGTTACTGCCGAACACAATATGGCCATTATGGATGCCCATCAATTGATGAAGGACAAAAACGTACGGCGTTTGCCCGTTGTTAAAAAGGGTAAATTGGTTGGTATGGTTACCATTGGTGATGTACGTGAAGTAAGTCCTTCTTATGCCACGACTTTGACGGTTTGGGAAATGAACTATCTTATTTCCAAACTAACGCTTGAAGAGGTTATGACCAAGAATCCGTACACCATTAATCTTGATGAGCCCATTCAAAAAGCCGCCAAGATTATGCTTGAAAATAAAGTCAGCGGTTTGCCCGTTGTCAATAAGCAAGGTGACTTGGTAGGTATCATCACTGAATCTGATATCTTCCGCATGGTTGTAAGTAGTAATGTAGAAATCACCATAGCAGACTAAATATCTGCTATACGAATAGCTTAGTGAATAAACGGCCTCTTAAGTATACAAGTGGCCGTTTATTGATTCTATTCTAGTTCCGCCCGGTGATTGAAAAATATCAATTTCGCCGGATTAGCAATGACGCGCACATTTTGAATACGCCTAGCCCCATATTCTATTGAAATGAGCAGAAAACAACGGCCTTGATTGAGCAGAACAATCGCGGGTTCACCATTCACTTCACGATATTCCGTGGTAAATTCGATGGGTGTCAGTTTGAGTGACCCGAAGATAAAACGCGCAACGTTTTCTGGGCCATAAATGGGATAAAGTGCCGCCGTAACTTGACCACCGCCATCCGTCCATAAAACCACATCCTCTTCAAGTAGTTGCATCAAATTATCCAGATTGCCACTCGCTACCCCAACCATGAAATTCTCCAGCAATAAGGCATGACGTTCACTCGATGGCGTATAGCGGGGTCGATTTTCAGCAATATATTGCTTCGCGCGGCTGAACAATTTTCGACACGCTACGTCCGATTTCCCAACCATTTCGGCTATCTCACTATATTCATACTCAAATACTTCCCTGAGGAGAAAAACAGCACGTTCGACTGGTGATAAACTTTCCAGCAAAACCATAAATGCCAAAGATACCGATTCTTGCATACCTATTTGATTCTCAGGCGTATCTGTTTGACTGGTAAATTGAGTTTCAATCGGTTCTGGAAGCCACGGTCCGAGATAGGTTTCACGTTGTACATAAGCCTTTTGCTGATGATTGAGGCATAAGCGCGTGATAATCGTGCTCAAATACGCCGACATTGACTCAATGCTGGTCGAATCAATTTGCCGAAAACGTAAATATGTTTCCTGCACCATATCCTCAGCCTCAGTTGCACTCCCTAACATGCGATAAGCAATGCTAAACAACAATCCGCGATAGGCTTCAAATGGTTCCGCTGAATTCGTCATGATTGAATACCCTTTATTCGTTTCCGAACGTATCAGCGTACCATTGTTGGATATCACCCATAATTTGCGCTGAGTTGTATTCAAACGGGAAATGATCACTGTCATGCACTAAAGCTACCCGATGATTAGGGAAAATCTCACGATGCCGATCTAACCAACCCGCTTGATAAGTTGGGTCATTGTCTGCAAAACTCAACAACACCGGAAAGTTATCCAAGTGGAGTAATGCTTGCTTCAATTCTCGCAGAAAATCATCATCTGCCAAAATACTTTTGAAAATAGCATGTTGATGATGTCGATTTTGCCGTGTTGCGGCTCCTAAAAAGGCAGTTTTTTCAGCAGAAGTTAATCCCTTGTTCTTGATATTATTGACGGTATAGCGCAACAAAAAATTAAAGCGCCGAATCAACCAGCCAAACACTGGCGTGCTAACGATGCGAATAAACGGCAAAATATGCGAATCGCCGTCTTCAATCACAGACCACGCAAATCCATTGGCAATCACCGCGCCTTTAAACCAATGGGGTTGACGAGCCACAACTCCCAAACCTATCGACACGCTGGCATCATGCAAAACAAACGTCACATTTTCCAGTTGAAGTGTCTGGATAAATTGCTCAATCAAGGCAGAGTTATTCGGTAAACTGCTTTTATAATCTGCGCGTGCGGTTGAAAGTCCGAAGCCGGGATAATCGACTGCAATACACCGAAAACCTGTCTTTAAAGCTTGAATAGCATATCGATAGGTAAAGGACCAGAGTGGATTGGCATGTAAAAAGAGCAAAACAGGTCCTTGACCTTCATCAACATAATGCAATCGGTGACCATCGATATCGATAAATCGGCTGGCAAACGGGAACAACTTACGATCAAGCCAAGCGGTGTTAAGGGTCGATTGTGGGCTTGATTTTGAATGAATTGCTTGGGTGGTCATCTGGATTTCCTTTCCAATTTCCATAACATATGCTTTCAATAATCAAGACCGTTAACCACCTTGATTTGTGACAACATCGCGAAAAGTGGCCGAAATTCGCTTTGATTCACCTAAAACAAAAAGCCTATGAGAAGTGTGTTCCCATAGGCTTTCATTCAATTACTCATAACTATTTAGGAGATTTGCGGGGTACGTGCATTTGCTTCAAAGATTCGTTTGCGCCAGAACCACCACGCTGTTATCAATAATGGGGGGAGTGATAATACTAAACCCGTCATGGCTACCCCATCATAGCCTAAGTTATCGAAGATAATCCCACTGATTAAACTAATCGTGGCAGTTGGTAAACCAATCATCAAGTCATTGACACCTTGGGTGCGGGCCCGTTCAGCGGGTGATAACTGGTCAGCCAACAAAGTTGACCCGCCCACATAACAGAAGTTCCAGCCTAACCCCAGCAAGAATAGCGCGACGGATAATGGCCCGAGTTGGAGTGATAATGGAGCCAATAGACAAGACACAATCATAATAATGGCCCCGACGAAAATGATGACTTCGCGACCAAACCGATCAATTAAGCGACCTGAAAAGATCGAAACCCCAAACATACCCACCGTGTGCGAAGAAAATACCACCGCGATATTATCGAGACTATGGTGATGTCCCTTCATATGTAAACTCGTCATCCCCATGACCAGGACCATCGCAACTTGTCCAAAAATCATGGCAATGACAGCCACCTGAACTGATGGATGTCGCGCTAATTCACCTAAACTGCGCGCCAAGCCAACATTGGGACCTGTTTCGGGATGCTCAATGGCAATATCTTCCCCGATCTTCTTGGGATCAGGATAGAGGAAAACATAAATCATGAGTGCGGTTAAAAAGAAGAGGATAGATCCACCTAGATAAGGTCCGGCCAGCTCGTTCATATTCAGCGAGGTAGCAAAACGTCCCAGTGGGCCAACCAGTAACGGTCCGCCAATAGCACCCACAGTTCCCCCGATAACCACGTTGGATACAGCACTTCCCCGTCGAGCCGGCAAATTGACCTCAGCGGCGACAAAGCGCCCTAACTGCATGGTAGCTTGTGCAACCCCAACTAGTGTTGTCCCAATCAAAAATAGGATAAATACTTCAAATTCAATCGCGACAAAAGCTAACCCGGCCCCTAAGAAACCCACGAAAATCCCGATGCTAATACCTTGTCGCCGCCCAATCCGTTCCATAAATGCGCTAACAACTAAAGCGGCAATGGCTCCGCCAAATTGACGGGTCGCGGAGGGTGCGCCAGCTAATGAAGCATTTTTGCCAATTTCCATACCCGCAATGGCGGCAACCGTGCTCATCATAATAAAGGCCACTGAGCCCAAACTTTGCATGAGAAACAACATGAAGGTGATTTTGTTCGCGGCTTGTTGATGTCGATTAATGACCATAATTCATCCCATCCATTCCAATAAGCGAAAAATCATTGTACATGGACATAGATAATACAGCCAATGAAGATATTACGTTGACGTATAAAAATATTTTGGAGATGTGTCTAGGCTAATTCGTTCAGATATGCGGCCAGTTGATGATAACCCGCGTGGCCTGCCCATGTAGCTGGTGCTTCATTGAAATTGACATCCAGCAGTTTGGGATCTGCTCCATGTTCCAACAAGAAATAAACCATCTCAGTAAGCCCATTATAAGCGGCTCGATGTAAAACGGTGGCTCCATCAATATAAATATTGACGTTTACCCCTTGTTCAAGCAAAAAGGCTACAATGTCGAGATGATTATTTTGGGTAGCATTCAAGAGACCTTGTGCCAGCAACACATCTACATCCTGTGTCAAACTGGGCTCTTCCTCATATGGTCGATAACTTGCAATGGGCTTGAGGGTGCCATCGGCATTAAAGAAGCTTCTAACCAATTCAAATTGATTATGCGTAATGGCTTCCAAGAAGTTGAAGCCGACATATTTAAAATCACTGACCGTATCTAAGGGACGATAGCCTTCTGCATAATACATGCCTTCGGCGACGAAATTTTCGGTATCCGAAAGCAAGACGGCATGTGTGGCTCCGGCTTGGGAAGCTTCGACCAGCATGTGCCGTAGTAAAAGACGACCATAGCCATGCCCCCGATATTCTGGCTGAATATTAAACCAGTAGGTAAAAATTTGTTCCTGTTCAGCTTCATCAATAAACGCGCCCGCATAAAAATTGCCGCACCAACCAATTTGCTCTACGCCTTTGAGCAAGCGAAATCCCACATTATAAGCATAATCATGGCCAATCAAGACACCATTTACATAGGTTTTGTCTTGGCGAATGCTTAATCCATTCGGCAGTTGCATCGGTTGCGGCGGATCATTAATTAACATCCGTCCAAAAAGATGCATGACCGTACCCGTTTGGTAGCCTTGTTGTTGCAGACGCTGACCCAACCAATTCCATGTCGAAGGCATGGCTCCGGTCAAGCGTCCTAAAAAGGGTGGTGTCAAAAATGGACTAAAAGCCAATAATTGCACGGGTTGAAAACTGAGTAGATGTTGCGTGATGCCTTGAATAATCAAATTCGCCGCATTGTGATAATCACGATGCCCGACCATAAAACGAATAAAAGCAGTCCGATCCGGCATTAAAAAATCGCCCGTTAGAATCTGACCACCATTACCATAGGCTACAATTTGCCCATCATTTTCGGCGACCAAAGCAATTTCAGCCGCTGGATTAAACCAATCCTTTTCGGGATATAAACGACACGTGGCAACATCTCGCCTAAATTGCACTTCGCTGACAGCAAATTCCAGCGGAATATCAGCAATCTGTGCACTGTAAAGCGCATGCACAGCAATTAAATCATTCGGCTCAGCGGGACGCACAACCAGTGTCATTTACTCAACCTCAAATATCAATTCATCAGCATTTGCATCAATCATGACGACTGCCCCATTTGGTAAATCATCTTGAAGCAAGAAATCGGCTAACGGTTCACGTACAAAGCGTTGAATAATGCGGCGTAAAGGACGTGCCCCATATTCTAAGGTCTTGTTTTGTAGTAAGAGCCATTCCACGGCATCGTCACTAAATTCAATAACCAAACCATTCTGGGCACTGAGCTTCTTTTCGCTGTGGAGCAATAAACCCAAAATATCATGCAAATGATCTTGATTGAGCGGATGGAAGATAACAATATCATCCAACCGATTCAAAAATTCTGGTCGGAAATGACCACGGACATCGCTCATTACCTGATCTTTTTGATCTTCATCGAGGATAGATGATCCCAAATAGCTAGCCCCGATATTGCTGGTCATAATTACCACGGCTTCACTGAAATTAGCGACATTGCCTTGTGCATCAGTTAAACGACCTTCTTCGAGGACTTGCAAGAGAATATCCACAATACGTTGATGAGCTTTTTCGACTTCATCGAACAAAACCACAATATAGGGTTGTTCACGCACCCGATCGGTTAACTGGCCACCACCCTCATAACCAACATACCCTGGCGGCGCGCCAATGAGGCGACTAATGGTGTTCTCTTCCATGTATTCAGACATATCAATTTGCAGGATGGCGTTTTCATCATCAAACAGGAATTCAGCCAACGCTTTGGCCAATTCTGTCTTACCAACCCCGCTTGGCCCCAAGAATAAGAATGAACCAATCGGACGCTTAGGGTCTTTCAAGCCAACGCGGGCAGTCTTCACAGCACGGCTCACTGCCAAGACCGCATCTTCTTGCCCGATAATACGTTCATGCAGATGTTCAACCATTCGCGCATAACGACTACGTTCGTCTTGGTCAAGCTTGCTCACTGGAATACCGGTCATTTGGGCGGCGGCCAAGGTGACATCTTCCACATCTAATTTGTTGTTCGATAAATCGGGTTTGAAAGCCAGTTGTTGTTGCTGACTCATGCTGACTAAGGCGGCGGCACGGTGCAATAAATGTTCGGCGCTACGTGGTAAGGGCATATTTCCGATATACCGTTTAGCCAAATCAACCGTCGTGAATAAAGCTTCTTTGCTGATTTCAATATCGTATTCTGCCGCAACATGCGGACGGGCGACTTGCAAAATCTCAATGGAT
>JBNLCD010000067.1:0-14695 GCA_050303635.1 Anaerolineae bacterium | reverse complement strand
CATTT
Organism: Anaerolineae bacterium; assembly: GCA_050303635.1. Classification (GTDB taxonomy): domain Bacteria; phylum Chloroflexota; class Anaerolineae; order Aggregatilineales; family J027; genus JAKEEQ01. Next base: position 14,690 of record JBNLCD010000067.1, on the reverse strand, counting down.
GTTGGGCAATTTGGGCTCCGGCATAATCGCCAATTTGTTCGCGGAGAGCGTCCATATTGCCTTCGAGCATTTCACGGAGTTGGTCGAGCATTTCATCGCCCATGCCCATTTCGGCCAACATTTCCATCAATTGCTCAATCACGTTGCGCATTTCATTCATGCCCAAACGGCGTTGCATTTGGCGGCTGAAATAATTTTGCTGATACATCTGATTCGCATTTTGCATCCCTGATTGTTGGGCCAATTGATCAAGTTGTTCTTGGCTGAGTTGTTGACCTTGCATCAATTGATCAAGCAAATCCTGAAGCGCTTGCGGGTTTTCTTGCATCAAGGCTTCAAGGGCGCGCCGCAACATATCTTGTTGATCGGGGTCTAATTCTTGTTCAATATCCCACATGGGCGGGGCGTTATTTTCAAAAAAGAGCGGGAAGAAGAATTCAAAAATTTCGCTACCATTATGTTCTTTAACCAGCGTGGCTTTCAAACTATTGTAGAATTCGCTTCGATTTTGAATCCCGACAATATCCATGGCATTGAGGGCATCTTGCGTTTCCGCGATGGAAATACGCACACCCGCCGCTCTCAAAGCCCGAATAAATTCAACTGTCCGAGTATCCATTACCAATTACTCCCTTATTCTTCTACGACTACAACCATATTCAAATGTTATCCGAAAACAGCGTGTGATACAATCAATACACATAGAATCACACGGTGAGATCAAAAAAAGATATGTCAAACCAAACCATCTAGCCACTCACCGGAACGCCTAAGTAAAAAAATGATTGATAAGGATGTGTTGGTCTGTGTAGACCAAGGACAACTAGATAACGAGACGAAATAATAACCAGTGAGCAATCAAGCCCAACACCATGACCTCCTACATCACCTAGGACCCTATCTTCCGACGGATCGGTTTCGCGCTTATGTGCGCGGTTCAGATTTACCGAAAACGATGGAAGGGGCGGTTCTGTTGGCCGATATTTCCGGGTATACGCCACTGGCCGCGCGCCTCGTGCGTGAACTGGGTTCACAAAATGCCAGTGAAGAACTCCAAAAACGCATTAATCCCATGTTTGAAGCCCTTGCCGGTCAGGTGTTTCATAAAGGGGGCAGTGTCATCCGCTTTTTAGGGGATGGCTTTATTGCGTGGTTTGATGAACGCTTTGAACAGGATGTTCCCGAAGAGATCAACGCTACAGCCCGCGCCACCATTGCCGCCTTTGAGATGATTAATCTGATGCCCTTTTTCCGTGATATGGAACTGCGGGTGGCGATTGGCTACGGTAAAGCCGCGCGGTGGATTGTGGGCGATGCCGATTATGGGCAAGTTGATTTGTTGGTGGGGCAAGCCGTCAATGATGCAACGCACGCCGCCGATCCTTATAAAGATCCTAGTGTGATCATCAGCGGGGCCTCTTTTGCGCAACTCGCTAACTATCCTGAAATTGTTACGGAATCTTTGCCACGCGGTGAATATCGTATCCAAGGCATTGAAAAATCGTTAACGGATAAAGTGCGGGCCTATCGCTGGGCACCGTGGGAAGTTCAAACAGACAGCGAAAAACTGGTTAATCGCGTGGGACGCTTTGTGCCAACCACCATTCGGAACCAAATTGAGCAAGGTCTCGCGCCGTATGTAAATGAACTACGTTCGGTGACGCCGATGTTTATTCAATTTGGGGGCATTGACTACGATCATGATATGTATGCGCAAGACAAGCTCGATGATTATTTGAGTGATGTGCAAGCGGTCTTGGCCGAAACAGGTGGGCAACTCATTTCGGTTGAATTGAGTGATAAAGGCAGTGTTATTTTTGCCGTGCATGGTGCACCGTTAAGCTTCCAAAATGATACGGTGCGCGCGATTCAGTGTGCCCTGAAAATTAAGCAAGTCAAGCAAAAACGCGATACCGTGCAATGGCAAAGCATTGGCATTAGTCGCGGTTTACTCTTTGCGGGCACCATCGGGGGTGAGGTGCGCCACGAATATACGGTGATCGGGGATAGTACTAATCTCGCCGCCCGACTGATGGTCGCCGCTGGCCAAGATCAAATTCTGGTCTCAGCCTCCACCCGGCAAGAAACCAACGACGATTTTGATTGGCTGGATTTACAACCGGTGCAAGTCAAAGGGCGGGCGTTGCCTGTCGAAGTTTCCGAACCGCTCCGGCGGCGTTATGATACGCGCACGATTCGGCGTTTTGGGCGCATGGTAGGGCGTGAAAAAGAATTGGAAAGTCTCCAAGCCGCGCTTGAATTGGTCGAACGCGGTAAGCCCCAAGTCATTCGGATTAGTGGGCATAATGGGGTGGGCAAGAGCTATACAGCCAGCGAATTTTTGAGCATTGCCGATGAAAAAGGTTTGGCGACCTATACGGGCAGTTGTGTAAGCTTGGGGCGGCAAATTTCCTTCCTGCCGTGGCAAGGTATTGTCCATGATATGCTGAATTTGCGGGTGAATTGGAGCGATTCGCGCAAGATTTCCACTCTACGTGAATATTTGCAAATGAACATTCCGCGCCTTGCTAACCGCTGGACGTTGTTCACGGATTTGCTCGATATTGATATTACAACGGATGAAAAATTGGCCACCAATGAGATGGAACGGCGTTCCAAGGCCATTGGTATGCTGATTATTGAACTAATCAAATTCCAATCTAAAACCAAGCCGGTCGCAATTCTCATCGAAGATACGCACTGGCTCGATGAGATGTCCGAAAATATTCTGATTGATCTTGTGCGGGAAGTGAACACCAATCCTTTCGGCATTTTGCTGATTTTGGTGCATCGTCCGCTGACTGAAGCTGATCATCCGCCGCGTCTCCTGAATGTTTTGCAGGGTCAATCTTTTCACCAACATATGGTGTTGAAGGAATTGGACGAAAATGGCGTCCGTGAAATTGTTGAAGAACGCATTGGCTGTCCGGCCCCGACAGAATTGGTTGAATTCCTCTATCAGAAAACACAGGGGAATACGCTTTTTGTGCAAGAATTGCTGAATTCCTTGCAAGAAACACAAGCTGTGGTGGTGCTGGGGAAGAATGTTTTCCTCGATCAAAATCTGAATACGATTGATCTGCCGCAAACAGTTCTTGAGTTAACCCAATCACGAATTGATAGCCTGCCTGAAGCGGATCGGATGGTGCTTAAGGTTGCGTCGGTGATTGGTGAACAATTTAGCCTGACCCTTTTGCAACGCAGTTTACCGTGGGAAATTGACGAGATTCCGTTGCAAAGTTTGCTGGATGAATTGGTACGACGTGAATTCCTGCAATATCATGGCGGTTCAGATACATATCGTTTCCGGCATGTGCTGGTACAAGAAAGTACCTATAGTGGGATGTTGAGCCGTCAGCGGATTGAACTGCACCAAACCGTGGGGCTGGCCATAGAAGAAACAGAACCGACGGCGTGGGAAAAATTGGCTTTGCACTTTGGCAATGCTGATGACCGCGAAAAAGCGATTCGTTATTTGCTGAGAGCCGGCGATGAAGCACGTGAAAAATCGGCTAATCAATCGGCGGTTGATTATTATGATCGGGCGCTGGCACGTATCCGCAATAAGGCAACGCGTTTTGATACGTTGGTGAATAAGATTCGCACACTGTTCCGCATTGGCGATTTGGATGCGGTGTTGGTTACGCTGGAAGAAGCACGCGAAATGGCAATTACCTCCTCCTCGCGCATTGATTGGATTGCGCAAGTCGGGTCCTTCTATTCGCGCTATTGTTATATGACCAGTGCGTGGCATGAAGCGATTACCGAAGCGCAACAAGTGCTCAATTTTGCCACCCCTAAAGAAGACTTACAGTTGATGTGGTATGCCTATGAGGTAATGCGTGATACGCACCGTCAACTCAATAATTGGCAAGCGGTGGCGGAAACAACAAGCCAAATGCAAGAAATTGCCGTCAAACTCGACGATGAATTCCGCACTATGCAGTTGCAACTTGATGATTTGGCCGAAATGCACCGCCAATATCCGCAACGCGCTCTGCAAGAATTGGTGAAGGCCTATCTCAAAGTACGGGTGGTCAACAATGCATGGCTCGAAGGGCAATATTGGGACATCATGGGGCGGATTCAACTGCGGCAACAAGAATTTGCCGAGGCGCTGTGGTCGTTCCAACGCTTGCTTGATATTTGGAAGCAAGTGGGCAACCATCGTCTCGAAGGGCATACGCTCAACAAAATTGGCCTCTTATTATTGCAACTGGGTCAATTATCTGAGGGCAATAATCATGTGCAATGGGCCTATCGTCTATTACGGCAAGCCAACGAAATGAGCGGTGAAGCAAATAGTCTGGCCTCGCTGGGTATTCTGGCCGAACGCTATGAAGCTTATGATGAGGCTTTGGCTTATTTGCGCCGGAGTCTGGCCGCGTTTGAGCAAATCAATGCGATTCCCGATATTGCGCGCACCGCCTTTTTGACGGGTAATATGTATCTGCACAAAAATGAATTTGATGAAGCGCGCCGTTATTTCCAACAAGCTATCGATATCAGTCTCAAGCTCGATAATCTCAATATTTACGCGGAGTATATGCTGGGCTTTGGACATTTGGCGCTCTTAGAGGGCGATGTCGATAAAGCGCTGGACGATATTGAACCGGCGGTTGAGTTGATGTTAGCGCAGATTCCGTATAACTGGATTGATTTAGGTTTAGCTTATTGGCGGATTTTGGGCGTGTTGCGCGTAGCTGAACGGCATGATGATGCCAACGAAATTTATGCGCTCTTTAACGATTTCATGGAACGGGTATTGAATCAGCTTGATGATGAGCGCGCCCAACGGGATTTCATGAATCGGGTCCGCTATCACCGTGACATCATAAGTACGAATGGGCATCCTCGTCTCATCAAAGAGACGGATACGAATAAGGAGATGGATGTCTAAATGATGAAACGCATGATTCTTTTGGTTGTTTTAGCCGCCAGTTTATTCGCACTCAGTTGGCCAGCGGCCGCCCAAGATGATGGCGAAGAACCCGCCCTCACGCCAACCCTCGTCAATATCGAAGCTGAAGATGGTTTGATGCTCGTGGGTGATTATTATTTCCCGTCCGGTGAAATGGATGGGGAAGCAGTGCCGGCGGTTTTGCTCCTACATATGCTCAACAGCAATCGCAGTAAGTGGGAGCCGTTGATTCCGGTATTGGTGAATGATTATCACATGGCGGTGCTCAATATCGATATGCGCGGACATGGTGAAACAGGTGGCAGTCAGGATTGGCCCGCCGCTGAAGCTGATGTGCAAACCCTCATTGATTGGCTGAGAGCACAAGATGGCATTAACCCCGACGCGGTTTCGATTGTCGGCGCGAGTATAGGCAGTAATCTTGCATTGCGCGGTTGGGCCAATGATGAAACCGTTTTGACGGCTGTCGCGCTTTCCCCCGGTTTAGATTATCGAGGTGTGACCACCCAAGATGCCGTAACCACGGGTTCTGAGCGGGCGGTGATGTTGGTCGCTTCGCGGCAAGATACAGCCAGTGCCACCGCTGTGATCACGTTATTTACTGAAACTACCGCCGATGTGCAAGTGCGTCTCTATAGTGGACGTTTACACGGTACGCAACTCCTCGACGATGAAGCAATTGCCCCGATTATCAGTCAAAATATCGGGCTATGGCTGATGGCGCAGTTGCCCTAGAATAGTCCCTGCATTTACTGGAATATTTTCGCATCCGTAAAGGAAAGATTTGTCTATGTCTGTTGAGATTCCAGCTTCTCATCTGGATTTGATTGAAGGCCCCGTCTTAAGCATTATGACCACGGTTAGCCCCGACGATAAACCCGAAAATACCGCCGTCTGGAGTTCATGGGACGGCACCTATATTTTGGTGAATACGGTGGCCCATCGGCGCAAGTACAAGAATATTCGACGCAATCCCTATGTGGCGATTACGGCGCTTGATCCGAATGACGACTATCGCTGGATTGATGTGCGGGGTGTGGTTGAGACGATTGTGCCTGACGAAAATTACGCGAATATTGATGCGCATACCCGTTTGTACACCGAACATGAAGTGTTTTATGGGGGTTATGCCGATGAAGCACGGCGCGGGACTGAAGAACGCGTCATCCTGAAGATTAAACCTGAACGGGTGTTGGTTTATCCGCATCCGTAAGGACAAACGGTCTTTTCGAGGAAAAACCTTCCAAGCTTTTGAAAAAGCTTGACCAAAACTTTTATAGTCAGTTACAGGTGAGGGATAGCTCTCTCACCTGCCTCCCTCACCAAGATAGGTTTTTAATAAATGCTCGCAAATAGGGCACGATTTCAATTCTTAGGCAATGCGGCTAGCCCGTCAACCGCCCCGTTGTTTAGAAGCGAGTCATCAAAGCAAGTCCATTCATAGGACGCTGTTTTGTAGCCATGCAATTTATTGCGTGGCGTTTACGGTCGATGTGATAGGTTGGCTGTGTGGTCGAGCCTAGCCGCCCTCGAATGAATTCGGGGCTAAAAACCACCACCCTATAAATGGGTTTCGCGTTCTGTGCATCTGGGGGTAAGGCTCGTCTATTTAACCCGCCATAAAAACCTACCCCTGCGCGAATCAATAAAGCACATTCCTGTGAAAACCCCGCACAACTTGTTCGGGATGGTGTGATTAGATATGATCAAAGCAACCGTTCAATCAAAATTGATCATTTTTTTAGGGCGACAAGGAGAAAATTTCAATGACAACAGATTATCCACCTGCCACAATTATGGGGGCCCATCAACGCAAATTAGCCTCGAAATTTGTTGATCAGGAATATGAACTTTCGATATGGCTCCCTTTCGATTATGAACAGACAGATAAAAATTATGCAACGCTGTATGTTCTCGATGCACCGATTTATTTTGGTGGAGCCGTCTATATCGCCATGTCGAGCAATTGGGATGGCGTAATTCCGGAGATGATTGTGGTGGGCGTCGGCGCGGCGGTTAAAAACTGGGATGAATGGGACCCTCTGCGCGATCGAGATTTGAACTCAGTTGAAATCCCCGGTCGGCCTTGGTCCGGCCATGCGGATAATTTCATTGAATTTGTTGAAAAAGAACTGGTGCCTTTTATTGATTCCAATTATCGTACGCAAGAGAATGATCGGGTGATATGGGGGCATTCATCAGGCGCTACGTTTGGTCTGAAGTTGATGTTCCATAAAACACACCTTTTCAATCGGATTATTGCGACGTCACCCTCTTTTGAGCATAGTGGAGGGATCATTTACGATTATCAAGACGATTTGGCGCGCGATGCTTTGTCAGCCAACGTGCAACTCTTTGTGTCGGTCGGGTCGTTAGAGAAAACGTACAGCGCCAAAGCCAAAGATTTTATGCGCGATTTAGCGGAGCGTAACATGCAAAATCTCCAACTCCATACGATGATATTGGACGGGTTTGATCATGTTGCGGCCAATTTTCCGGGCCTTATTTACGGACTGCGGACTGTTTATGGCACACCTAAGCCTGAAAATTGAAAAACTTGCACACGCATTGCCTTATTTTGACGCAACGAACAACGGAGACCCAGCATGGGCAAAATTTATGATATTAGCCAGACTCTGAATCCAGCTATCGCGGTATGGCCGGGGGATACGCGCTTTGCAACCGAACAACAAATGGCGCTCGGTGAGGGCGATTCGGTAAATTTATTTACGCTGACATTGAGCGCCCACACAGGGACGCACATTGACGCTCCGCATCATTATCAAGCCGATGCTATTCATCCCGCCGATTTACCCCTGCACAATTATATTGGTCCGGCGCACGTGGTGACGATTAAGCGGCAAAGTGGCGGGATTGTGCCTGAAGATTTAGCTGACTATGATTTGGACAAGGTGGAGCGAATCCTCATTCATACGTGGGTGAGTGACCAGTCACCGCACGAAGAATTTCCGCAAGATTTTCCGTATCCCACCGTGGAATTGGTCGATTGGCTGGCGGACAAAGGCTGTATTTTGTTTGGCGTGGATATGCCTTCGGTGGATAAGGTCGATTCCAGGGAATTGCCGTGTCATCATCGCTTATTTGAGCGCAATATCCTGAATATTGAAAATCTTGCGTTGGCGGATGTGCCGGATGGGGTTTATGAATTGGTGGCTTTGCCGCTTAAAATTGCGGGCGTATGCGGCAGTCCAGTGCGGGCGATCTTGCGTGAAATTAAGGATTAGAGTTTACCTTAACTGAATCTTAACGCAAATCAGAATTCCATCAGTTAACAGGTTATGCTAAAATATTTTAGTTGAAGCGTTGCCCTCGTAGCTCAGAGGACAGAGCAGTGGTCTTCTAAACCATTGGTCGGGGGTTCGAATCCCTCCGAGGGCGCCTTTTTTATTACCTCTCATTTTTCACCATTTTCGACTACCTCCAAATAATGTATCACTCCACAGAAACGCGGCAGGCTGAAGCCATACCGCTAAAACAAGCATGCTAAAGCAAGCTGTGATTCTCAGTTTAGCCGTGTACACCTAGCCGGCATTCCCCATCAATTATGAGACAGATCATACGTTTTACAGGAAATTTACGCGTACATAATCCTTCTGCAATAATCTTGTTCTATGCTGGTCACGTGTTTCTGAACAGCTTAGAGGAGGAATTTCATGCAGAGTTATTATTTTTTCGTGAGATATACGGGCCGTATCTCATTGCTCATCTTCATCATGGCAATCGGTACCGGATTGTCGCAGTCAGTCTTGGCGTCTGACATTGAAGGGTCAGCTGGCACAGAGTTGCAAATCTCAGGCGATATTGAGTGTGTGGATGTTATTCCGCATGATACCGATGAGCGTATCACGGAGTGGAATGAGCCTCATTATGTGTGTATACCAGACGATACCCGCGCTAGCCATGCTGAAGTCGTCGTATTTTTGCCCGGTACAGGTGGTAAGCCCAGTGACTATACTTTGTTCATCGAAGAAGCGGCGCAGGCTGGTTTTTATGCCATCGGCTTAAGATACCCCAATGATCAATCGGTTAACTTGCAAATCTGCCCTCGTGATCCGGATATGAATTGCCATGAATTGGTGCGTGACGAAATTTTGAATGGGGCGGATACATCGCCCAGTATTGCTATTGATGAAGCCAACGCCATTGATAATCGCTTGCACAAGTTGTTAGCCTATCTAGCTGAAATTTATCCTGATCAGCATTGGAATCAATATCTCACGGGTGATGAGATTACTTGGTCAAACGTCATTATTGCAGGTCATTCGCAAGGAGGTGGCCATGCGGCTTTTATTGCGTTTGAACATCCGGTGGCGCGAGCTATTCTTTTTGCCGCCGCTGATGTGCGACGGGGCGAGTTGGCGCCGTGGCTCACCGAAAATACCAGCGCGACACCCTTTGCAAACTATTATTTGTTCTGGCATGTTGGGGATGAACGCGTCGCCACATATCAACCGGCGCTGATCGATTTATTTGGATTAGCGCAATTTGGCGACGTTTTGAGTGTGGAAATCAACGATTTCCCCTATGACAATACGCACATGCTTGTGGCGGAAGCAACCCCACCGGATAATCAGCGCGCGCATAATGCGCATATTGTGGATTGGGCCGTGGTGCGTGATGCCACTGGAAATCCGCTTTATCGAGATGCGTGGCGCTATTTAATTGGTGGTCAGCCTGTGTCCGATCAAGCAGTCAATGCGGGAGTCTCGATACGGTTGGGCGATAGCTACTCAAGTTATATTGATCCTGAGTTTCTGACGGGCGCGTACAAAGTGGCGTTTGCCGATCAGCAACGGACGATCTGGTTAGGTGATATTGATCCGCGCGACGGCACATTTGTTAACCAATCCGGTAAAGATCTAGCGATACAGACAACGGTGACGCCTTTGCGCACTTCTTTTAATGGTCCTGAATTTGGGATTGATGAAAATGGGTGGGCCCTTTTTTATACCAAAGATGTGGACGGCATCCCGCAAGCGTGGCGGGCGGATATTGACGGCACACAGGTGACGAATATTGCCTTAAGCGAGGGTGAGCGCGAACGGTCGAGTATTCTCGCCAGCAAGAATCAGACAGCATCCAGTGTTCAATTGGCTTATGTGCTGGATGCTCGCGTGGAAGGTGATTTGGGAAATATGGGCTGGTTTGACGAGGATTTGGGTTTGGCGAGCGAGCAAGAATTTGGTTTTCTCGATACAGGGTTACGCTGGATTGATGATGCGGGAATGTTTGTCTATGTGCAAAAAACGGGCAACATGACGGGGCAGATCATGCTCTATGACACAACAACCCAATTGAGCACGCCTATCTCCAATGATGCGGGTGTGAAAACGTATGCGTATGGCTGGTTTGCGCCAGAATATGACGGGGAACTTTTGATTTTAGCCGTGGTTGATGATGCCGCTCTGGCTATCTATCGGGACAATGGCGGGGATTATTGGGAACGGATTGCGACCGTCGAGATTCCAACCGCTTCCAAGTATCACATTATTGGTTCGCCGGAAACATTCACCACCGCCACTCACTCTTATGTCACACTTGTTACAAAAGCACGGGCTGGTTACGCTCCGGCGGAAGTGTGGGTGTTGGGGATTGAGGATGATCCTACTCAAAATTTTGCCCTGCAATGTCAAGATGATTTGGGGGATGTTATCCGCAGTGATCCTGAATCAATGGCGGGGGAACAAGAAGTATTTGTCTACTACAACGCCATTAACGCGACCAGTCTGCTGACCGACGCGCCGTTCCAAATCTATCGGTGCGCCACGGGGTTGGCGGTTGCTGGATAATCTCAAAAAAATTACCCCGATTAATCTCTTGCGATTCAATCGGGGTAATGTGTGTTCAAATGTTGGTATTAACCTTCTTCAGTGCGGGTATTTTCCGCATCAATGCGGGCTTTGACTTCCTGATCGAGACCGTCAAAATTGCCGACCCATTCATAGAAGAAGGCGTCCAAATCTTCGCCGGAAGCTTCTTCCATATGGCGCATGATATCCACCGGTTGGGCCACACCATAGCGGAATTCGGCGAAATATGATTTCAGGCCCGCCATGAATGCGTCACGGCCAATCATGCGTTCAAGTTCATCATAAAATACGCGACCCTTATCATAAAGGATAACGCGCGTTTGGTTGTTATCGATGTTGTAGTAGGACGTGTTCAGCGGCAAATCGACTGACCCCGCCGACCCTTTGAAGAAGTTATAGAAGTTGCGGCTATTTTGGATGGCATTTTCAGCCAATTCACCATCGGCATAAACATCGCGGAAATAGACTGTTTCGGAGAAGGTGGTCAATGATTCATCCAACCACGGCGATTGAATTTGATTGTTGCCAACCAAGCCATACCACCATTGATGGGCGACTTCATGCGCAACCACAGTTTCTAGGCCTAAACTGCCATTGGTCCAACTATTTTCGGTAATCACTACAATGCCCGGATATTCAATCCCTGCGAAATTGTAGGTTTCCATGATATCGAGCTCGGCGTAAGGATAATCCCCAAATTCTTGATTGAAAACACGGACCGAATCGACCCCAACGGTTAAGGCCCATTCCGCCCCGCGTTCATCACCGGGGAAGTAGAAGACATTGACGGTGACGCCATCGACTTCATCACTAATCTTGCCAATGGTTGTGCTAGCGGTAATGAGTGAATAGCGCATTGGGCCACTCACAACATGCTCGGTAACACTACCATCCGCATGGGTCAGTTCATCAACGGTCAAACCACTCATCGCCAAGACGACATTTTCAGCATGGGTGACATAAAGTTCGTAGAGAGCCGTTTCTCCGTAGAGTTCATCACCATTTTGGGCAGGACGTTCAACCCACCAGCCATTGCCGTCTTCATAAACGGATAGGGTGGGATGCCAACCCGGTAAGACGAGTAAATCTTTGCTATAGCCAGATTGCCCATAACTCCCGACCGCGCCGCGTTCGACCACGCTCACAAATTCAATGGCAATTTCAACGGAATCACCTGTCGCGAGAGGTTCGTCCAGATATACCATCAAGGTTGAGTTGCGTTCCAGCAATTCATAATTGGCGGCTTGGTCACCAATGCTCACATCAATAATGCTCAATTGGCTTACCATGCGGGGCAAATTGGCATAAAGACGGAAAGCCACACTATCGAGGGTATCTTGTTTTTGATTGACAAAACGAGTCCGTTGGGCCCCCGTAATGATGGCCGCTGTTTCATTCAACTCAATATTGGCTTCAATATAATAACGGCTACCATCCGCCCAATCATCAATATCACTCGCATATTCGGTGCGCATGGCTTGATAATGGGCTGTTAAATCAGTCCAATCCACACTGGTGGCGCGACTCACTTCCGGTGCGGGGACCGGTGTACTTGTGGCATGGGGCCGCGCGGTATTGGTTGGCGCGAGAGTCGGTAATTCGCCACCTTTAACCGATTTGCTCGATCCACACGCGGCGACAAAAAGACTGAGTACTAGTAAACAGCTTCCAATAAATAAAGATTTTTTACGTAACAAAATCACGGTCTGATACCTCCCAGAATAATACTTTCAATGCCCCCCGGCGAAGATTCTGGCGGTCAGACGGTTTGCAGAAACATTGCAACTGGTATACCTTTGCCGCAAGATATGGGTTTTAAGTATGAGTGGTCTCTCAGGAATTATTCATTTTTGGGTGAGAATCAAGCTGAAAAAGGCCCGTACCGTTAATACTATGGCGGGTAACATATTGGCTTGAGTATGTTTAGGGCGCGGTAAATTTCTCCACAAATTCCACAATCGCTTGGTAGCCTTCTTCGTTGTGGCGTTCTTCATCAGTTGAGCGGCCAACGATGCTGATCAATTCACCATGGGGGATATGCGCGGCGAGAATTTCGCCAAATTCATAGGGGTGAATGGGGTCCTGTGGGGCGGCAATAATGCGGGTCGGGAGTTGCATGGCTTCCAACTCGGCCACGGTATCAAATGGCTGGCTCGACGCAATATATTTATATTTCGCGGCATTTTCTTTGGTATGGGGATCGGTGAACAACATCACGAGCGAGGCCGCAATCGGGGGTGAAATAGCCAGCATATCCGCATAATGATGGGTTTCCTGAAAAGCCGCCCACGCGGCGAGGCCATCGGGGTATTCGTCCAATAACTCGGCTACGGCATGATAAAGCGCTTCCATGGGCATGGGCGCGTTCACCCAAGCAGGTGCAGATAAAATCAAACCATGGACACGGTCGGGATGACGTAAGCCCACCGCCAAACTAATGGCCGCCCCCATCGACATGCCGCACACAATGGCTTTATCGATGCCCAGATGATCGAAGAGGGCAATCACGTCATCGGCGAGAGTCGCAAAATTTAATTTCTCGACAGGACCGAGTGGCGTGGTTTGACCATGACCCCGCACATCCATGGCTAAGCGGCGTAAATTGGGCCGAATGATAAAATCGCGTAGGCCAGCGGCATCTCCGCCCAGACCGTGCAGAACCAGCAAGGCGAGGTCGCCATTTTGCGAGTCATAATAATTAAATTGAATGTCATCGTGAGTAAATTGGGGCATGGTGGTTTGTCCTGTGGCGGGTGCTTAACATCAATCTGTGGATAGTTATACCCCTGCGGTTTTGTTCGCGCAACCAAAAACCCTCACTCCATGTTCAGCTTCCGGTTGAGGCTAGAAGCGAAGGGAGTGAGGGCTCAGCTAAGAGAGGTGGCGTTCAGCCAACCAATCTAGCACAAAAGCATGGTAGGCTTCCCAAATTTCCGGGAAACGGGTCACATTCGGAATATGATTGACTTCCAGCAAATGCTTGGTGCCATCGTGCGCAATCATATAATCATTGGCCATGATTTCTAAACCAAATTCCGCACGAATATGTTGGGTATCAGCCAAGAGTTCGTCATCTAAGGGCATAAATTCGGCACTGTCATGATGAATGGATTTAAGCCAATCATCACCTTCGAGGCGGATTTGCCACGCTTGATCACCAATTAAGACCACCCGCACGGCTTGACCGTCGATAAATTGCTCCACAATGCTTGGATTCTCAACTTGATACAATCCAGTGAAGCGCTCTTTATTTTCGCCGCAATGCCAGTTACCCCATTTAGCAACGCGTTCTTCGTCAGTATCGAAATGCACCCACGGTGAAGCATAGCCGCGTGACATGGACCCAAAGCACGTGTGTGCTAATGCCCGTACAAGACAAGGAAATTTGAGACGACAATCCATCATCGCCCGTGGATTGGGTAAACAATCACCACCCCACAGGGCCAAAGCGGTTATAAAATCGAGGTCATCTTCATAAATGCCATGATAGATCACACTCGATATTTTGACATAACGCGGACTGTTCGGTAATTCGGCCCACAGCTCACCATCTTTGAGCATAATGCGCGGAATGGTCACATGAGCAATTGCCGGAACCTCTAAGTGTTCTTTGATTGCTTGTGCCTCAGGTTCGTCCAAGCCAACAATACAGACATATTCTCGCATGATAAGTTACCTTTTGTTGATTGATGCAATTTAGATCTTTATTGACCTATAAAACATTATAGATGATCTTTGAAATATTTAAAAGCGCGTCTACTTCATCAATCTAAAGTGCCATAATCATGTGGATGTCTTCGGGTTCTTGCTCAAATAGCTCTGGATGAATGCGATCTGGTGGGGCCAATTCAAAGCCCTGACTGGTGTAGAATCCAACGGCAGAACCGGATGGTGCGGCGGAGACATACATCTCTGTTGCACCGTCTGCCTTTGCCAAT
>JBNLCD010000066.1:0-14696 GCA_050303635.1 Anaerolineae bacterium | reverse complement strand
CACCGACCATAATCGTTTTATTCTATCAACCGGGTGTGTTATCATGACCAATACACCGCTCTCTAATATCCGTGCTATTCGTGAAGTGGTCGAAGAACTGCCACTTTAACTAGATTGAGTAAGTTTTTATGAGCCATCGAGTCATTGCAGGCAGTGCTAAAGGCCATCGTTTGAAAATGGTCCCCGGCGACAGTACCCGTCCCATTATGGACCGCGCCAAAGAAGCGCTGTTCAGTATTTTGGGTAATACGGTGATTGATGCCACTGTGTTAGATTTATTTGCGGGAACAGGTGCGATTGGCATTGAAGCTTTGAGTCGCGGCGCGCAATCAGTCCGTTTTATCGATAATAACCGCGCGGCTATTCGGACCATTCAAGAAAATCTGGAAACGACGCGTCTCGCTGAAAAAGGCGAGATTGTCCATACCGATGCACTGGCTTACCTTGCCCAAAGCAATCCGCGTCAATTCGAGATTATTTATATTGCACCGCCTCAATATAAAGATCTCTGGAAAAAGGCGATGACGAAATTGGATGAGAATCCACAACACATTGCGCCCGATGGTTTGGTGATTGTTCAGATCGACCCGAAGGAAAAAGAGAACTTGACGTTCACCCATTTCAACGCCTATGATGAACGCAGGTACGGCAATACAATCTTAATTTTTTATGAAGCCTTGGAAACCACTTAAAAGAATTCTTATAAACTTAGGTAAATAATCGATGAGTGATGTTACTCTTGAACAATTAGAAGAAGCAACCGATGAGATTATCGTGGTTTTTGACGTTGATCAACCACCCGTTCCCATCGAACTGATGATTGAACGTCCGCGCGAAGGGCTGTGGTCACGTGCTGATCTGGCTGATTTAACCTCATCGTTTTTGGTTATTTCTGACCGCTATAGCCCGCGTATGTCGGTGGCCCGTTTATTGGCCCGCCATATTGCCCGCAGTGATTGGGGTGTTGAACGCGGCTTAGAAACGGTTTATTTCAGTAAAGAACTGACGAATCAATTTGCGCGCGCCTTGCTCATGCCACGGGTGATGACGCGCGAAGCCGCTGAAAGTGGTCAATCGGCCACGGCGCTGATTAATCGATTCGAAGTGCCAACCAAAGACTTCCACCTGCGCCTCGAAGAACTTGGTATTGAGATGGAATAAGCAGGTTCGCTGATTCAAAAATAAATTTCATAAAAGGGGTGGGGCATGTTTTGACCACTCTTTTTGATTCTAGTGTGAGGATAAGCGCGGTATGCGTAAACGGCTACGACGACTAGGTATCCTGTTGATTTTCCTTTTGATGATGATGCTAATCATGAATTTAGGACTTGTGCTAACCATTGCCCAATATGGCAAAGTTAACCGTGCTGAACAAGCTGATGTGATTATTGTCTTGGGAGCGGGCAATCGCTCCGTTATTGGGCGACGCTCGGCTCACGGCGCTGAACTCTGGCATCAAGGCTTTGCTGACTTTATGATTTGCACGGGTGGTGACAGTCTACACAGTTCCCAAAGTGAAGCCGAAGTTTGTCGTGATAATCTCATCGACGACGGGGTGCCCGAAGATGTGATTTTTATGGAAATAACCAGTCGGAGCACCGAAGAAAACGCCATTGAAGCGCGTAAAATTATGGAAGACCACGGCTGGCAAAGTGCTGTTCTCGTGAGTGATAATTATCATTTGTGGCGCGCGCATATGATCTTCAGTGAACGCTTGCCTGAGGGGTGGCAGACTTATCCGAGTCCGGCTCAAACGACTCAGGATAATGGTGATTTGCCGCATGGCTGGCGCACAAGCATGTTCCGTGAGATTTTGGCCACGTATTGGTATGTGGGCAAATCTCTACTTGGTCTCCCCTACACCGATTTTCCAAAGGGGTAATCTCAAACAAAATCGTGCAAACACTTCTCCCACGCATTTCAGTTGGAGAAGGAGGGTGGGTTTTTTAGGGAAGGTTATACAGACTGAGTGGCACAATGGCTACGGATTCAAATCCAGCGCTAAAAGACACCGTCCTAGAAATGAACTTGCCCGTCGCGTTCAGAGATTTGAAACCCATTTATAGAGTGGTGATTTATAGCCCAAAATTTATTCGAGGGCGGCTGATGGGTTAGAGCTTGTCTTGTGTAGGAACGGGATAATGTGTTTTAACAATTAAATGCGGGTTATGTTTTGACTACCCCCTCCGGCCTGCGGACACCTCCCCCCCTACAAAGTGATCACATTGCCATAAGCCTTGGTAGGGGCGACACACGTGTCGCCCGTTTTTTGTATCATCCGTGTTTTCTCAAACCACATAAGTGGTCCGTCTCGCAACTGACGGAGCCTACCGCGCTTCTCAGCGAGAAAATGATACCGCTTTGTTTACGAGACAGACCAATTATCCCGTCCCCACGCGAGACCGTTTGCCAAAAAGATCGGCATATATGCTGTCCATGATTTAACAATTTTTAATTCACCGCTATTTGTTCCGCAAAATCCAATATTTCTTCTAAAGCTAAATGATCGCCAATATCCCTGCCATAATAGGCAGTTTGGATGATCCCCTGTCCATCGATCAGGAAATTAGCAGGGATAACATTCATGCTCACATCTGGCATCTTCGCCTCTAACAAGCCATGACTGATAATCTTCGCAAAGTCGTTAACTCGGAGTGAACCGCGCATTACTCCCCACAGAGATTGCGTCACACCATATTGTTTATAAAGTTGCATTTCAGGATCAGCAATTAACGGAAAGGGTAAACTTTGCTCAGTCATATGCTCACGCAGTTTAGCCGCAGGGGAATGGAAAACACCAATTATCTGCATATTCCGAGCTTCAAATTCCACAAAATGGTGCATAATCTCGCGAATTCTCAGGTTACACAGCGGGCAGGTTGCCCATTTAAAAAACGATAAAAACACGGGCTGTCCGCGCCATGTCTCTAAGCTAACATCGTTACCATTCATATCCGGCATATTGAACAATGGAGCCACATTACCAGTTTTCAATTTCATCAAAGGTCTCCTCTCAACCTAAAGAACGATAGTTTTAGGGTAGGCAAAATTCATTCATTTTGCTTACGCGAGGAGGACACTTATTTCTTTGAACCTGCCATTTTACAAAAACAGGTCACGATACTCTTTGGGTGATAAGTTGGCAAATTTACGGAAGGCGGTGCTAAAGGCGCTCATACTTTTGAAGCCTACTGCTAAGGCGGTTTCAGTGACATTATGACCACCTGCGAGGAGCTCAAAGGCTTTAATCATCCGCGCCCGATACAGGTATTGTGACCATGACAGATGCAGTTCTTCGCTGAAACGGCGGGCAATGGTGCGTTTGCTTAAATTAAATACTGTGCTGGCTTCTGCCAATGTCAGATTCTCAGCGAGATTTTCCAAAATATAGTGAAGCAATTCATTGAGTTCGGGCGATTTGGCTTTAGGTAGATATTGAATCCCGATTTCTTGATATAAATCCCGGCAAACATACGCTAGCGATGCATAAAATTGGTCAGCTACGAGGCTCTCAGGATGCGGCACATTCTCTGCCCAACGCTGACTGTACAGGATCATCTCCCGCGCTAGGGTTGAGACAGGGAAAACCCGACATAGAAAATCTTCGCTTTCAAAAAAATCGTCATGAAAAAATATCGACAGGCAGTTGATGGCATGATAACTCGCCGCAGTGGCTTGTACATTTGCTGGAATCCACGCGGCTTGGGATGGCGGGAGTTGCCAGATAGCGTCCTCAACTTCGAGCATCAAACAGCCCTGCGTCGCATATATCAGATGGTGACGTGGAAAAGCCCATGTTGTTTCCGCAAGAATGTCATGCGCAAATGTTATGGTGAAAGCGTTGGTGTTTTGTTGCAGTAAACTCGCAATATCCATTTTGAGACTATACCCAAATTTCCCCGAACGAGATTTTGATATTTAATTTAGAGTGTCATAAAACCTTCAAATTAGCTTGACAGACTATTTTCTAAAAGTTTTGGTCAAGCTTTTACAAAAGCTTGGAAAAGTTCATATTTCTAAAAAATTAAAGTTCCTGCCTATGTGTTTAAAATTGCCATATTTTGCTTACCGAAGCCCTGTGTCGTAATTTCTCTCCAAACTTTATGTCGCCAAACACATCTCATGACCTCGTGTAAACCTTATTCCAATTCTTCGGTGGTCGTCAACGCGTAGTCAATCTCAGGTTCAGATTCGTCATCCATCATGTCAAATTGCGCCTGTCGACGTTGCCACACTGGCCAAACCAAGCCATAGCCCACAATAAATAAGGCCGTCAACGCGGAAAGCAAACTACTCCATAACAGGGTTGGCGGTTGGAAACGGACTCGCACCGTCTGCACATCATCATCGCCATGCAACGGAACCCCGATCAATCCGCCATAAGTTTCGACGATGTCCACTTCTTCGCCATCGACTTCAGCGACCCAGCCCGGATAATTCGGCATCGAGAGCGTCAAAATGGCATCTTCGCTAGTCATCGCCTCAACCGTTAAATCTTCAGGGCTAGCAAAATCTAAACTTTCAATTTCAGCCTCAGCCGGACGTTCATCTGGCAACTCAAGATCAAGCGCGCTTCGACTCAGGGCCGTTTCCCGCAAATCTATCTCGGTGTCAGCCAATAAATCAAAGAGTTCGCGCCGACTATTGGCCTGAATATGCTGATAGGTTAAATAAGCAAACGGACGCGGATTTTCCAATTCAAAGACACTATATAATTCTCCGTCAAAATTCTGACCTTCGGCCAATACCAACGCATCCGTGCCATCAATGGTGACATCTGGTGTGGTCACATAACGCACCGCAAAAATTTCCCAATAGCGGTCTGGGGGCAATTGGCGCAACTCCGCCACGGTATTGAGATAGAGCGGGCTAATCCCGTACACATCCGGAATTCGAAAATATGTCCCATAATTTTGTAGACCGATTTCACCATCCACCCGCCACCGAATATCTGTCGGATCATCCACTTGCATCACGTCAAGCGCGGCAGGCTCTTGCACATAATTTTCCGGAATATTCGCCACAAAATTCGGCGATTGCGCCGCAAACGTGAACAAGTCAATCATAATCAGCAATAACAAAACACCGGCCACCATCAAGGCATTATCTTGTTCCGTAGCTTGCCAGCGTTGCCACAGTAAAAATAAAATACTAATCAACGCGACCAAGGTCAGTGAGTTGGTAGTCGTGTCCGAAAGCGGTTTTTCTTGCAATAGATGGCTAAACAGGACGATACCTGCCACCGTCACGGTTAGCGCTGAATGGCCATACCCTAACCACTGAAACCGTTCGCGATACAAATGCTGTAAATGCGACAAAGGCTGAAGTTGACCCGATGGATTCCGCTGGACAAACCAATTCGTCTGATACGCGGCCAGCACCGCCAAGCCGAACGATACCCCAATCGCAAAGCGTTCCTGTTGGCGGAACAAGCCCATACCCGGCAAAAATAAATAGAAAATATCATAAACAATGGTGTTATTCCCGAACGAGACAAAAAGCGAAATAACCACCACCGATGTCCAGAACAAGTTAATCGGTGTGCGCCGCAACATCGTGCCCAACGCCAATAAAATCCCCACCACGCCGACATAGAGCGGTGAATAATCGCCAAATAGATGCGGGAAAATAACCTGCAAGGTATCGCTCACCGCAAACCCGCTCGATTTATCAATATAAGTGTATTCTTCAATGCGGCTGGATAGATTCGTAAATTCAATGGATGGAAAAAGTTGCACGGCCCCCAATAAAACTCCGGCCCCAAATAATAACCCGACACGTCCCAATATACCGGGAATGGAAAGATGCAAGTGATACCCAAGGAACAGTAAATAGGCCAAACCCAGATAGCCCACCTGTAAATTGGTCTGTGGATGTCCGCCTAAAATCGACATTCCAAGACCCACCGCACCGAGCAAAGCTCCTCGTGCACCCCAACCGGGCCGCGTGACGCTTAAATGAATGCCCAGCATCACCAATGGCAACCAGATAGCGCTCTGCAAAATAGTGATTTGGAGCATAGGAAAACCTGTCAAATACCCGCTATAGGTAAATATCACACTCCCAATAATCGCCGCCGAGGAACGTTTGGTGGCGACCCGTAAAAACGCATACATGAGGAGGCTTGCCCCCAGATAATGCGCGGCGACTTCGCGTTGCAAATCAGCCAGTGTCCATTCGTTATAACCACTGACTTCAATAGATAACCAACGGGGCGGATAAAAAACAGCGGATTGAGGGTCAGCGGCAAATGGACTTCCGCCATGATTATACGGGTTCCAAAGGGGGATTTCGCCATCCAGCAAACGCTCAGCTTGATACGAACTAAATGCAAAATAATGACCGGTAAAATCACCCTGCGGAAAAATGACCCGATCTTCAATCACGGGCGTATACAAACGCCAAAAGAAAATCACCCATAAGAAGACCAACATCACAATGGCCACCAGATGGGGATTCATCAGCAAACGGCGGATACGATCTTCCCAGGATTGCGTCGCGTCTAACATAAACATCTTTCGCTGGTATGACATGCACGGCAAAAATTCATCATGCCTCAATCGACATTAAACAAGGGGCTAATGTGGGTTGCTAAAATAATTGGAATCGGTGATTCCCTATTAAATTAATCCCTTGCCAAAAATTTGAAATGCATCCCGAATTATCTTAATTATCCACTGCATTGTAACAAAGTACGCTAAAATTGAACATCACAGGGCAGACGACATGGGTAAAACGTATTAAAGGAGCACATCATGGAGTTGCAAAAGTTTGAACTCGCCGATATTCTTGCCAAACAAGCCGAATTAGGCACCGCTTATTATGAGTTTCTCAAACCCGATACCTTGAGCATGAGCATCGGCATTTACCAACTTCCCGCCGGCGGCGAAGATAAGCAACATCCCCATACCGAAGACGAAGTTTATTATATTGTGAGTGGCCGTTCTAAAATGATGGTTGGCGGCGAGCATTTTGCTGTCCAATCCGGCAGTATTATCTACGTCAAAGCACAGGTCGAGCATCGTTTTTATGAAATTACTGAAGATTTGGTGATTCTGGTCGCTTTTTCACCAGCCGAATATTCCGAGCAAGCTTAGTATTTTGCTGAACTTATAAAAGGATAACGGATTCCCATGATGCAACGATTGTGGTTGAGTGCACGCACGTTGATGGTCGAAACCTTCAAAGAATGGCAAGAAGATAATGCCGCCAATGTTGCCGCTTCACTCGCTTACTACGCCATTTTTTCTCTATCCCCACTCCTCATTATTTTGGCTTTAGTTCTTGGCTTAGTCATTGGCAATAATGCCGCTGAAAGTGAAGTACTGGGCGGCGTTGAGTCAATCTTTGGCGATGCCGGCACCGAAACCCTAAATCAAACCCTCGACCAAAGTGACTCTCCCCAAAGTCGCGGCAATATCATGTCGGTTGTTTTATGGCTGAGCGTTGTCTTTTGGGGCGTATCCGGTTTATTCACGCAATTACAACGCGCCCTCAATATTATTTGGGAAGTGCGTCTCTCCGCCAATGCCCATCGTCTCGTTTTCCTCAAAAATCGGTTACTCTCGTTTGCGGTGGTGATGGTCGGCAGTGGCTTGCTGGTCATGTCAACCTTTGCTAATGCGGCCATTTCCCAAGTTGAAATCAGTGGATTTGAAGCCGTTATTGTCCGTCTACTCCAAGCGATTCTCACCTTCAGCCTGATCACCGTCCTGATTGCCGCCATCTATAAAATTTTGCCCGATGTGATTATTGCCTGGCGCGATGTCTGGGTCGGCGCTCTATTTAGCGCTCTCTTGGTAATGATTGGTCAATTAATCGTCGGAATTTATATCTCCAATAGCAATATCGGCTCGGTTTATGGCGCGGCAGGCTCCTTAACCATTGTGCTCGTGTGGATTTATTATTCTGCGCAAACGTTTCTTTTTGGCGCGGAATTTACCGAAGTCTGGGCGCGTCATCATGGGGCCTCGATTGTGCCGGATGCTGACGCTGAATGGGTCGATCCCGTCAAAGCCGCGCGTGAACGTGAAAACGCCGAAAAGCTCCGCGCCGAACGCGAAAAAATGTTTGCCGAAAAATCAGAATAATCCTCACCCACGCGTGCCTTAGATAATTTGGAGTTGGCTGGTCATTCATCGTGAAACTGAGCATGTTCATATTTACTTCTTGATTCCCAAATTTTGCATTGAGAAACCAATTACCTAGGCCATTGGTAGGGTAGCATCTGTGTATGCCACCGTTTAGATAGATGCCTGAGCAATCAATAAAATTAACAAAAAAAAAGCCCCCATCTATAACAGACGAGGGCTTTCATTTTTACTCAGTGATGTCCAGCTTAAGCTGGGGAAGGAGCGGTTCCCATATTCGGGAATTCGCCACCGCGATCCGGAGCCGGATTCGGGTTCGGATCATTCGAGATCAAGGGGCTACCGGATGAACTTGTGTCTTCCGGCGGTTCGCCCATGATTTCGAGGAAGTCCGCGCGTTCCAACGTTTCAATTTCAAGCAAACGTTGAGCGACCGCTTCCAACTTATCACGATGGTCGTTCAAGACATTGAGCGCCACTTCATATTGGGTGCTGACAATATCGTAAACTTCTTCATCAATCAATTCCGCGATATTTTCACTGTAATCACGTTGTTCGGTAATTTCACGACCGAGGAAGACCATTTCTTCAGCCTTACCGAATACCCGTGGACCGAGCTTTGTGCTCATCCCCCAGCGGGTAACCATCGTCCGCGCAATTTGCGTGATACGTTGCAAGTCGTTGCTCGCGCCGTTTGTGATTTCGCCAATAGCGATTTCTTCAGCGGCCCGACCGCCCAACGCACCGGCAATCTTTTGAGTGAATTCAGTGCGGGAACCGAGCATGGAGTCGTTTTCAGGCATACTCCACGTAACACCACCCGCCATACCACGGGAAACGATTGTCACTTTACGCACGGGATCACACTTCGGCAAAATGTGCATCACCACAGCGTGGCCTGCTTCATGATACGCAATCACTTCGCGTTCATCTTGCGGAATAATGCGACTCTTGCGTTCTGGGCCAAGGATAACGCGTTCGATTGCTTCTTCGAAATCACGCATATTGATGGATTTCTTGTTCTTACGCGCGGCCAAAATCGCGGCTTCGTTCACGAGGTTAGCGATATCTGCCCCAACCAAACCAGGTGTTGATTTGGCGAGAATTTCAAGATCGACATCCCCCGCCAACGGCTTACCACGGGTGTGAACTTTCAAGATGGCATGACGCCCGCGCATGTCAGGACGGTCCAAAACGACACGACGGTCGAAACGGCCCGGACGCATCAAAGCGGGGTCAAGAATATCAGGACGGTTGGTCGCCGCTACCACAATGACGTTGGTATCGGTATCGAAACCATCCATTTCAACCAGAATTTGGTTGAGGGTTTGTTCACGTTCATCGTGACTACCGCCCATACCAGTCCCACGTTGACGCCCGACGGCATCAATTTCGTCGACGAAGACGATACAGGGGCTGTGGCGTTTAGCTTGGTCGAAGAGGTCGCGAACACGACTCGCCCCAACACCGACAAACATTTCCACAAATTCAGAACCAGAAATTCCAAAGAATGGAACACCGGCTTCACCAGCAACGGCCTTGGCTAACAAGGTCTTACCAGTACCGGGGCTACCCACCAACAAAACACCCTTCGGAATACGGGCCCCGAGTTGGATGAATTTCTCAGGTTCTTTCAGGAATTCGACCACTTCAGCCAACTCTTCTTTGGATTCTTCCGCACCAGCGACATCATCAAAGGTGACGTTGGATTGATCGCCACTGAAGAGACGGGCGCGGCTCCGGCCAAATTGCATCGCTTGGTTGTTACTACCTTGCGCTTGGCGAAGCATGAAGAAGATAAAGCCGACAATTAAAAGAATAGGGACAAAATTGATAATCAATGTCCACCAAACGGTTGAATTGCTGGGGTCTAGATATTTAAAATCAATATTGCGGACGGCATTTTCATTGGCACCATGCGCAATTAAACGTTCGGGCAAGCTCTCACTTGAGCCAACATCATCTTTGACCTGTTTTACTTGGTCATCACCATCATAGTGAATGGTGAGGGTGCTTTCTTTCTTTTCGATTTGATCAACTTTTTGGGTCGAATCGGTGCTGTTGATTTGCGAGACGAGCTCCGTAAAGGTGATTTCACCCCCATCATTGCTATTGCCGACAAAAGTCATCACAAAAATAATGATGATGGCGATAAGCAATAGCCAAATTAAGCCATTTCGATAGCGTGAATTCTTCAAAATATACCTCCAAATGTCTACTGATATAGCTCAAGCTATATAGAGACCCGCTAATTTATATGATTATACGAGATGAGTCTGCGAAACTCTACGGCTGGTCATGGTTTCTTAGACAATTCTATAGTTTACAGCCCAAGGCGTTGTGGCTTTTAGCTAATTTTGTGGATGTAGCTTGGCAATAAACTGTACACGCTGTGCCCATAAAAAGCTTACTCTAGCCGGATTTTCTGGGCATAGCCAAGGTCATTATCACTGTATGTCAGACAACATGGTCTGGCATATCCTGACCTTAATATAATGTGAGTTTTAGATCAACAAGGACCAGCAGACCCTTGTTAAAGACATAACCTAGAGTTGAATGAGGCTGGTAATCCCAGGTTAGTCATAACAAGGTGACTTTAGCTCCTTGCCTTGGAATCACACCGGCTTCTGTGCTCAAACTTAAACCAAAACTCACTTAACACATGAAAAAGCAATGAGATTGAACAAGCGAAAAGGCGACCTCATGTCGAGATCGCTTTCTTGCCAATTCTGTTAATCTAGCTTATTGCATACGCAAGAGAATTTTACCGTCGTGCCAGAGTTCTTCAAGATCATAGTATTCTCGTTGTTCGGGGGTGAAGGCATGAATAACGATATCACCATAATCCATCAAAACCCAGCCGCCGGTGGAATCCCCCTCAGTCCGCCAAACCTTGCGACCAAATTTTTCACGCATATCGTCGGTAATATGTTCGACAATAGCTTTAAGTTGACGATCACTATTGCCCGTGCAAATGATGAAATAGTCACTGATGAGCGTGATTTCACGCAGGTCAATCAGCATAATGTCTTCACCTTTTATATCACTAATGGTGTCAACAATAGCGCGGGCTTGTTCTAAGATGGCCGGATCTTCCACGACCTCGGGTTGAGCTTGGGGCTGTTCCATATAATCTCCTCAGATTAATTTTTATCACTCGTGATGTTATTTGCTTATTCTGTCGTCAAAACGGTTGGTAAGGGGGCGGCATAGCGACGCGTATAGTGCGCACCCTCTGGACGTAAATCACTCTCCATCAAACTGACAGACGCGGTCTGCCAGCGGGAAATTTCTCCAATGGTTAGCTGTTGCACAGCTTTTCCAATATTGCTTAAATCTTGACCTTGTACATGACGCTTCACTCTCCCAATGGTCAGATGCGGCGTAAAGGGACGTTTTTCGCGCGGATAACTCAGCGGTTCAAGGGCTTGCTCAATACTACTCTGCAATTTACCCAGATGTCCGGTTTGGTCCTGCAATCCCAGCCACACAATACGCGGACGCTTCGGATTAGGAAAGCATCCGGCTTCGGCAATCAGTAAATCCACCGGGGGATAAACTGCCACCGCTGTTTTCAGGGCAGTTTGAATATCCTCAACGTGTGAGAGGGGTACATCACCCAGAAATTTTAGTGTCAAATGGATATTTGGCGGGGGTGTCCAGCGTACGCCACGTGACCGAATTTCTTCGCGAATGGTTTCTAACGGGGCGTGCAGAGCTTCTTGTACAGCAGCAGGCAATTCCAGCGCAATAAACAATCGAACTGATTTTTGTCCCACGCAGACTCCTTATCTGACCAGATATTTACTCTGATTATACAGTAAACTTGTATCAAAGTGAAATTGGAGAGATATTAGAAGTCATGCACATTCTGTTGACTCACACGCAACTGATAGACCCCGCTGGTATTCGGGATAATGCCACGCTGGCGCTAGATACGCGTACTGGTAAATTTATCGACCCCGACCGTGTCCGTAAGCCACATATCATTGAACTGCGTGATTATATGGTATTTCCGGGGTTAATCAATGCCCATGATCATTTGGAACTCAACCATTATCCGCGCATCAAATTTCGCGACAGGTATGATAATGCGCATGCATGGGGCGAAGATGTCTCTGCTCGCCTAGCCGATAGCCCTTTTAAAGAATTACAAGCCTATCCATTACGTGATCGGTGTCTAACTGGTGGCCTGAAAAATATTTTGTCCGGCGTCACTACCGTCGCCCACCACAATCCACTCCATCGTCCACTCAAATCCCGTCAATTTCAGGTACAGGTTACACACAACTACGGCTGGGCGCATTCACTCCACTTTGCTGATACCGCAACCATTCAAGCCGAATATGCGCGGAGTGCCCCGCATCCCTTTATGATCCACTTAGCTGAAGGCACGGATGAAATCGCCCGCACTGAAATGCAACAACTTGCCGATTTAGGGTGTTTGTCCGCACGCACGGTTTTGATTCATGGTGTCGGCCTCACGGCGGAGGATGCCCAATTTGCCATCCAAAAAGGCGCAAGTTTAGTCTGGTGTCCCTCGACCAATCAATATCTATTGGGTCAAACAGCCGATGTGCGCCCGTGGCTCGAATCTGGCCGCCTGATGCTGGGGAGCGATTCACGTCTCACTGCCGATGGTGATTTATTAGATGAACTGCGCGCCGCCCACGTGACAGGTCAACTTTCACCCGCCGAACTCTTCCAAACCGTGACCAGCGCCCCCGCCCAATTATTGAACTTGCTCGACCGTGGTCATTTACAAGTTGGTCATCAAGCCGATTTGCTGATTTTATCCAAGCAAGCTAATCCCTATCTAGCACTTATCAACACGCGCCGCGCCGACATCAGTTTAGTCATGCGACAGGGTCAAATCATGGTCGGTGATAGTGATCTTGTTGATAAATTTAAGTCAGGGAAATTTCAGCCAGCCACACTAGACGAACGACCTAAACTGCTCAATCGCCAGCTCGGTCACCAGATGCAAAAATCTCAAATTGAGGAAGTCGGTTTGAAACTTACATAAATCTAAAATCACACGCTTGCTTCAGCCTACCGCGCTTCTCGAATGGAAAATGATACCACGTTATTGGCGAGACAGACCAATAAGTACATAGCTAAAAAACAGCGTCCTATAAATGGACTTCAACCATCGCAACCTGTGGTTTTAAACCCATTCATAGGGTGATGGTTTTTAGCCCCGAATTTATTCGAGGGCGGCTGTCGGGCTAGCGCCCTTGCCAAAGAATTGAGAACTAGTACCTACTTCTTAAACAGAAAGGAAATCAAACGCGGGGTTTCGCTTGGATCATCTTCCGCATGCCACCATTCCCCCAATGCTTCGAGTCTAAATCGATGCGCCAATGCCGCTTGCACAAACTCTGAAGTGTGATGGATAAACGCTGGAATGGCGATATTTTCTTCGCCGCGCTGGAAGTTGGCCTGTATACCCGTGTATAGTTTGAACGGATGCAATTCACAAATAAAGAACAACCCACCAGTTTGCAAAACACGATGCGCTTCGCCAAAAATAAAATCCAAATCTTCGATATGCTCCAGCACCAGATTACACGAAATCAGATTGACGGTATGATCTGCTACTACCCAAGTTTCCGTGAAATCCATCACACCGAATTGCACATTCTCCGCTTGCACCTTCGCGCGCGCCTTGGCCAACATTCCCTCGGAGAAATCGAAGGCTAGCACTTGCTCCGCTAGACTCGCCAGAAAGCTTGTATTTTTGCCTGTGCCGCATCCCAATTCGAGAATGGTCTGGCTAGGTTGGGCGGACAGGGTTTGCACTGTGATGTCTTTATCAAGATCGCGGGTAAAATTCCGATCCGTGTCATACGTGGACGACCAATTATCATAGCCTTGTTGTACCGTAGTCATGATTTAGCCACTCATTCTTTCTAACGCCGGTTCTGATTCTGGTGCAGAACTTTTGAGCGATGGTTCACCCTCATCAACCCGCCAAATCTGCGAACGGAATCGCAATTGCGCGCCTGCTTCTTGCGCTTTTTGGGCGAGTTCCATCACCGTGGCTAAATCAGCATAAACTTGCTTGGATTTTTCGTCTCCCAAACGATATTCCAGATAGCCAGCGAGTTCGCCTGTAAACATCTTATCGAGTGCTTCGGCGGCCTCATGAAGTTTTTCACCATCTACGAATTCTTGTGGTTTGAGAATGGCGTGGAGTGCATCTTCGGCGCGATTTTTCATCGGCGCGAACAGATTCGGTTTTTCCACCAATTCCGCCAAGCCATTGAGTTGTAAATCTGCTGGCAAAGCAAACTCACCTTGCGCATCGAGCCGCCCGCTATAGCGTTGTTGCGCAATCCGGTCATAGGTCGCCTGATCTTCCGGCGGCAACATATCATAAATGCGCTTGATGAGTTCATAGCTCGCCGCTTGCAATTCATCCTGACGGGTTTTGCGATTCCCACTCGTTTGCACCGGGGGTATCAATTCGCCATATTTAACCGTAATCCGCGGCCAATTAAACCCGAAAATTTTCTCCCAAACGCGATACGTGCCACCATAGGCAATCGGCACAATCGGAGCTTGCGTGACATACGAGAGATAAGCCGCGCCGGGTTTCACATC
>JBNLCD010000065.1:0-14754 GCA_050303635.1 Anaerolineae bacterium | reverse complement strand
TCTTCACGGGTATAGGCATTTTCTTTGACGGCTCCCAACAAGGCCGCCCCATAAACATTGCCGTAAGCCTCAAGGGGTAGGACCAAAATAGTTTTAAGTGTGCCATCCCATAATGTCAAGTCGACCAGCGGCTCAAATTTAGCTTTCTCAGCCTCAAGATCACTTAAAAGATAGACTTGCCGCTTCTCCATTACCGTCCCCAGCAAGCCATGTGTAAGGGGAATATTCTCGGTTTGGATATCGGGCAGATTCCGCCGCGTCTCCAATAAGGTCTGAATATTATAGGTTGTTTTGTCCGGGTTAATTAAAGCAACCGTACACCGATTAAAATCAATGACCCATTTAACTTTACTGACCAGTTGCTGAAGCAACTTCTGGAGGTCAGTCATTTTGGACATCATCAATACGACTTCAGATAAAAGTGCGTACCGTGTTGCTTGAATCTGAACTTGATCTTGATCCATAGAAGATTAGTCCTTATTTACCTAAGGCTTCGGTTAGGCTTTCATCAACTTCAACTTTAAGCGCATCGGCCATAATATCCAAATAGACGGCAACCCCCGCGACTGTCACGATTTGCACGATTTCATCATTTGAGATACCCATATCGCGCAATTTTTCATAATCTTCAGGCTTCAGACTCTGGGGATATTTCGCGGCTTTAAGCGCAAATTCAATAATGGCCCGGATACGTTCCGGATTCAGTTCACCCAAATTTTCTGCAATCGCTGTCAAGGTGGCTTCATCTACGCCCAGCATCCGGCAAGTCACTTCATGGGCCGCCGTACAATATTCACAATCGCTTTTTTGGGCGACTGTGAAAAAAATCAGAGCCGTTAAAGATTGGGGCAATGTCATGTTTCCATAAAATGAAGTGGTCATATCGATTTGAAATTTTAAGGCGGCTTCAGACATACCAATCGCCTTGGTTAAATTAAAAACCACCGGTGATTGATACATGCGCTTTGATCGCTCATATAATTCTAGGAGATCACCGGTTGCTTGATCTTCTTCGATAACTTGAAAGCCATGTTTTTTCATTTGTGACATTGTGCTTTATCCTCGGCATTCTCTAGATGAACCTGTATTTTGATTTACTATCAACTCAAGAGACGAATGAAGTTTAAATAACTATAGTTCTCGCCATGACATGCTGTGACCCGACAGACGCCCCATAATTATTTGGGATAGGGGCCATAACATATTGTGACTTCCAGTTATTGACCTAACGCGTCGATTAGAGCCTGATCGACTTCGACTTTAAGGGCATCGGCAATCAGATCGACATAAACAGCAATACCGGCCACATGAATAATTTGCACAATCTCATCATTTGAGATACCCATCGCGCGTAAATTTTCATAATCATCAGGGACAAGGTCTTGTGGATGTTTGGCGGCTTTAAGCGCAAATTCAATAATCACGCGAATACGTTCTGGATTCAGTTCGCCTAAATCTTGAGCAACCGCCCGTAAGGTTGCTTCATCTACGCCTAAGGTCCGACAGGTAACTTCATGGGCGGCGGTACAGTAGGTGCAATCACTTTTGTGCGCAATGGTAAACAGGATAAGCGACATCAATGACATCGGCAGAGTCAGGTGTGTATAAAAGCTTTTTACAATATCAAAATAGAGCTTTAAACCCGGTACCGAAATTGCATTGGCCTTCATCATATTTGGCACAGCCGGCATTTGCAGGTCACGTTTAATGGCATCATATATTTCGGCTAATTCACCTGTTGCGGATTCTTCCTCAACCATACTAAAACCATATTTGAGCATGTCTGTCATCGCGTCCTTACCCCTATTCGTTACTTGTTCTCTATTTGACAAGTCTAAGCATCTTATTGGCCTAACACATTCTTATATTCTTGATCTACTTCGACCTTAAAGGTATCAGCCATCGTATCTAGATACACCGCGATACTGGCTACATTGGCGATCTGAAGAATTTCATCGTCTGTAATGCCCATATCCCGCCGACTTTGAAAGTCTTGTACCACAACAGTCTGTGGATATTTGGAGGACTTGACCGCAAACTCAATAATGACCCGAACCCGTTCAGGATTTTCCCAACGCTTCATTCACTTCGGGATCGACTTCAATTTTGAATGAATCCGCCAAAATATCATTGAAAACCGCGATGCCTGCAATAAAGACAATTTGCATAATTTCATTGTTGCTGACGCCTAAATTGCGCAGATTTTCATAATCTTCCGCCGTCACTTCTTTTGATTTTTTGGCGGCCTTAACTGCAAATTCCATAATAGCCCGAATCCGTAATGGATTGACCTCATTGAGATCTTCAGCGAGCGCGGTTAATGTATCTTCATCGACACCTAAGGTGCGGCAGGTGACTTCATGCAAAGAAGAGCAATATAGGCATTGGTTTTTGGTCGCAATGGTAAAACAGATCATGGCGGTGAGTGCTTGCGGCAACGATAAATTTTGATAAACCGAACTCATCACGCCCATATACAGCCTTAAAGATTCGGGCGATTCGCCAAATGCCTTAATATAATTGGGCACCGTCGGCGATTGAAAATTGCGTTTGAAGTCGTCATAAAGCTGACGAACTTCAGCACTCGCGGAATCTTCTTCGATCATCTTAAAGCCCATTTTACGAAATTCTGACATAGCTATGCTTCTTTCAAACCCGTTACTAGCGAGAGGATATGCTTAGTTTACAACAGTTGCTTGCCTAATGTTGATTTCAAAATTATTACACAAAAGGGTCTTATTGGTTCGTCTCGCAATTGACTGGATATGTCGACTAAACTGAGAATCGAAGCTTGCTTTAGCATGCTTGTTTTTATGATTAGCGGTATGGCTTCAGCCTACTTTTGCTTTATTTACGAGACAGACCACTTATGTCCTTTGCTAAAATAATCAGGCTATATATAACAACCTGCCCTTAGACCGTACGTAAATATTGATGCACCAGCGCAACGGCCACTCCACCTTCACCCACACCGGCGGCTACCCGTTTGACGGAGCCTTGACGCACATCCCCAGCGGCGAAAATTCCGGGAATGCTGGTTTCCAGATAAAACGGCGCGCGTTTCAGTGGCCAATGCTTTTTATAGTCTTTATGCGCAACCAGTTCTTGACCCGTGAGAATAAATCCGCTGTTATTGCGTAAGACCAAATCCGCCACCATTTCGGTGTGCGGCACTGCGCCAATAAATAAGAATAAGGCGGCCACATCCACCGTTTCTTCTTCTTTGGTGTCATTGTTGACGATGGTCAGGGCTTCCAGTTTTTGGTCGCCATGCGCTTCAACCACAGCGGTCCGCACCAAAACCCGAATATTTTCGATATCGGCGATTTGGTCTACTAAATATTGCGACATGCCTTTTTCAAGGGACGTGCCCCGCACTAGCATCGTGACGCGCTTGGCGTATTTAGCAAAATGAACGGCGGCTTGGCCGGCTGAATTGGCACCCCCGACCAAATACACTTCTTGATCACGGTAGAGCGCGGCTTCAGAGAGCGTCGCCCCGTAATAAATACCTGCTCCGGTCAATTCGGTGATACCCGGTGCATCTAACCGCCGATTACTGACCCCCGGCGCTAAAACCAGAGCCCGACACCCGATTTCAGTGCCGTCGCTGAGTTCAATAAATTTGGTATTCCCTTCAATCCGGACACCAACTGCTTCGCTAGGGAGCAGAATTTCAACTTCGAAACGCTTGGCTTGGGCAGTCGCACGGCGCGCTAAATCTGCCCCACTTAAGCCCTTGGGAAAGCCCAGATAATTTTCGATGCGTGAGCTTGAACCTGCTTGTCCACCCGTGGCGTGTTTTTCAATGAGGACCGTGTTTAGACCTTCCGAGCCACCATACACAGCCGCACCGAGCCCCGCCGGACCGCCGCCAATAATCGCTAAATCATAAAAAGCTTGCATGGCGCTGGAATGCATACCAATTTTGTCGGCAATTTCATCGGTACTGGGTTGAACAAGATACGTCCCATCTGTAAAAAAGATGACAGGAAGCTTGACAGCTTCATCTTCAACAACTGATTTCACGAGGGTTTCAGCTTGCTCATCAATTTCAATGTCAAGCCATTGATAGGCGACTTGGTTGCGGGCGAGGAAGTCTTTAATATTGTGGCTATGCGGTGACCATAATGTTCCCGCGATGCGAATGCCATCAAACGGTATTTCGACGGTGGCGTGCCAATCGGCCAATAAATCTTCTAAAACGGGATACAGATTTTCTTCAGCGGGTGTCCACGGCTTCATCAGATAGTGGTCGAGGCCGATTTTGTTGATACTTTGAATTGCCGCGTCCGTATCCGCATAAGCCGTTAGCAAAACTTTGCGCGCTTCAGGATAAAAGCGGATCGCTTCTTCTAAAAATTCGGTGCCTTCCATTTGAGGCATCCGTTGGTCACAGACCATTAAGGCGACTGGTTCATTCCGGGTTTTGAGTTGTTGGACTGTATCGAGAGCTTCTTGACCGGAGCTTGCTTTGATAATGCGATAATCTTTGCCAAAGTGTCGCCGTAAATCGCGGTTGATCATGTTCAACACTTCAGGTTCATCATCTACCGTTAAGATGACAGGTTTAGCCATTGTTAAGGACCCTCTTCAAACATCATTACTAATTCGATAAAACTGAAAAACGTATAGGTATCAACAATACTAACGCAACACGATTGTTTACGAAAGTTAATGCCTTTTTATTCAATGAAAGAGTTGAGAACGTGTTGTTGCAAAGTCTTCCCCATGCTGATGATATAGGGGGTCTACTTAATAATCTGTCACCGCAATCTTCTAATGAATAGCAAAAGAAAAATCCCCGCCACATTCATCATGGTCGGGGATTTTGTATTGTCTTTACAGGGTGATTTGTATATTTATTGGCTCAAATCACCGGGGCGTTCGGGAATTTCAACTTCATCCGCACTACTGCCATAAATACAGGCATTGTAGTTGCGACCGACCACGACCCGATAATCATATTCGCGGTCCGGATTGGGTTCAAAATAAACATTGCTATCCCCGATACGGAGAAGTTGTTGAATCCGTTTGACAGCGCTGTCCTTGGTATCACCAGTATAGTCATACAAAACGCTGACATCATGGCGAGCGACACTGCGATCTTCAATAATTAAGGGTGAGAAACCATCCCAAGCTAAACGATCGGCGGCAACCTGGCTCCAACCGAGGCCGTACAGTGTACCATCATAGATTTCAATTGTGGTGGCAGTATTGCCCAAACGATTTTCAGTCGGTGGCGTGACAAATTGTTGAGCCAATAAGCGAATGGCATTCCAATCCGGCAACAAGACGGCGCGACCATCATCCGGTGTGGTCCAGTTATAAACATGCTTGTTTAATTCGAGGTTATAGCGCTCAATATCACCTAAATCAAGGGACACGGCCAACGGCACGAAATCAAGCATGTCTTGGAGTTCCATATCCGTGTCCACAATTTCAATCGCTTGCGGATAGAGATCAACCACTTGGCTGAATAATCCTTGTTCACGCGCTTGACGCCACATGGCCCGTAAAACATCCATTTGACGACGCCCGCGATCAAAGTCGCTGGTGGTGACGCGGCTCCGTGCATACCACAAAGCCATGTAGGGGCTCAAATCATGCACGCCCACACCCATCGTATATTGTTCCCAATATTGGCTCCAGACAGCCTCGTCTGGATTGCTATAGAGTTCATAGGGTGTTGTGGGGTCAATTAGACGCCAGTCGGTAATCGGACAGTCAACACTGATGGTTAGCCCGCCGAGTTGCTTGATAATTTCTTGGAAATCAGAAAAATCAACCCGGGCATAGAAATCAATCTCAATCCCGAAGTTATATTTAATAGTGTCTTCCAGCAAGCCCGGACCACCCCCCGGCCAACCATTTTGCGCCCCAATCGGGAAGGCGCGGTTGATACGGTCAACGGTATTACCCGGAATATAGACGAGAAGGTCACGCGGCAAGTGCCACATCGCGACGGTTTCGGCATCTTTGTTGATGGAAACAATAATAATCACGTCCGTTTGGCCCAATGCACTGCCCGTCGTATCTGAACCCAGCAATAGAATATTCACAATATTCGGATCGTTTTCCACCAATGGGGCATTGATCAAAATTTCTGAAATGGGGGTGTAAATCGGCGTGACATACGTCCCCTCAATGACCAAAGTCGGTGGTGGGGTATTGGTGAAGGTATTGGTCGGTGATGGGGTGGGCGTATCACTCGGCGTCGGTGTAATTGACGGTGTCAGCGTATCAGTCGGTGTATAGGTTTCGGTCGGCGGCAAGGTATTCGTCGGGAAAGCCGTCGGTGGTTCTGTATTGGTCGGGAAGGGTGACGGCGTCGGCGTTGGTGTTTCTGAATCTGTCGGTGTCGGGGTTTTGGTATCCGTTGGCACCGCAGTTTCTGTCGCTGTATTGGATGGTGAAGCTTGGGCGACGGCGGTCGGCGCATCGGTCGGCGTATCGCTTGGCGGTACGGGTGTTTCGCTTGGTTCGTCGGTCGGATTGGTGCTGACGCCACTTGGTTCATCGGTGGATGCCGAAGCATCAACAACGACTTCAGTTGGCGCGTCGGCAACTTCAGTTAGGGGTGCATCAACCGCATTTTCTTCAGTGGGTAGATCATTACCCTCGAAGACAACATCCACATCGTTGCGCGCACTAATATCATAGCTCGCCAAAACATCCGATTCTGCGGCAATGGTTGGGGCTAAAACGGTGGCGGTTGAACGGCGATACACATCGCGTTGGGCTTGTTCGCGCCGAAATTCAACTTCATCGTAAATGCCTGTGGTCATGGTATACAGTGACCACCCAATGCCATAAATGACTAAACCAATAAAAATGAGGGTTAAGCCACGGCGTAACCAGCGAAAAAATCCCCGCATAACTCTTGCGTTCCTTTACCGTTCTTACCAAACGTGTGATTTCTAGTTTTCAGTTAAACTGCCACGCGCATTATAGCGCCCTTTGAATATGCGTCTACCCTGCATTGCCCCACGTCTGCCCCACGCTTTTCGCTACAGAGCGCTCAGACTCAACAAAAAAGGCCAGCGCCAATATTCCACGCTGACCATTCATTCAAAATAGGTAACAACAAGCTTTTAATAACTATCCACAATTGGCAATTCAATCAAACTGTCGCGATAATCGAGCAAAATCGATTGGCTATTGATGGCAATTTCATCTTGCGCAGGATGCAACCGTTCCCAGCTTCCATCTCCATGCAAAATGCGGGCGCTCATATTATCCGCCAATTGCAGATCAAGCACATTTTTGAGGAAGTGTAACCAGTCTTGGTCTTCAACCGGGAAAATCTGCTCTACGCGCCGATTTAAGTTACGTTCCATCCAGTCCGCGCTACCCATATAAACGTCAGCGGAGCCGTCATTCGCAAACCAGAATATGCGCGAATGTTCCAAAAAGCGCCCCACAATGCTCCGTACCGTGATATTTTCGCTAATGTCGGGCAAACCCGGTCGCAAACAGCAAATGCCGCGCACAATTAATTCAATTTTGACGCCAGCTTGCGAGGCTTCATATAAGGCCTCAATAATGCGTTTATCGGTAATGCTATTCATTTTGGCGATGATATGTGCCGGTTTACCCGACCGTGCATGTTGAATTTCACGATGAATAAGCGCCATGAGTTGGGGACGTAAATATTCCGGCGCAACCATCAATTTTCGATAACGCGCATCTGGTGCAAAACCGGTAATGCGATTGAAAAGTTTTGTTAAGTCTTCAGCCATATCATCCCGACAGGTGAAAATGCCGATATCGCTATAAACACGGGCCGTATTGGCATTATAATTGCCCGTGCTCATATGCACATACCGCCGAATATTTTTGCCTTCCCGCCGGACT
This sequence comes from Anaerolineae bacterium, assembly GCA_050303635.1. Taxonomy (GTDB): domain Bacteria; phylum Chloroflexota; class Anaerolineae; order Aggregatilineales; family J027; genus JAKEEQ01. The sequence goes on along the minus strand of JBNLCD010000065.1, from coordinate 6,897 downwards.
ACCAAACAAATCTTGGCGTGCGTTTTTAATCCGACGAGGCCATAGACCACGTGGACACCTTTCGCTTCCAGTGCACGCGCCCAGCCAATATTATTTTCCTCGTCAAAACGGGCTTTCAACTCGACCAAGGCCGCGACTTGTTTGCCATTATCCCGTGCATCAAGCAGAGCCCGCACAATGGGTGAATTTCGGCCCGTCCGATATAGACTAATTTTGATCGCCAATACCTCTGGATCATTCGCCGCCCGTTCAATAAAATCAATGGTCGGGTCAAATGATTCATAGGGATGGAAGATAAGGACATCTTTTTTGCGAATGACATCAAAAATATCCGTGTCTGGCATAAAAAATGGCGAGCGTCCCGGTACAAAGGGATGATGCTTGAGCTGGGGCAGTTCCAAATCGACGATTTCATAGAGGTCATTGAGGCCCAACGGATCAGGAAACTCATATAAATCACGCGGTTTGATGGCCAGATGGTTCGTCAATAATTTTTTGAGATTATCTGGCATCGATTCAGGCACAATCAGTTGCACCACTTCACCAAAACGGCGCTGTTGAACGCTTTCGGCAATTGATTCAAGGAGATCGCTGGCTTCATCTTCGGCAATTTCAACATCGGCATCACGCACCACGCGAAATGGATAGGCTTGCTTGATAATCATGCCCGGAAAGAGTAAATCCAAATTGGCCATAATGACATCTTCGAGCAAAATCAGCGCGAAATTCATATCACACAACGGCGCGTCATATTGTGTCATGATTTGATTAAGATGCAAATAGCGTGGGAATTTATCGGTGGTCGGCACTTTGACCCGCGCAAAACGTAAGTTCCCGCTCATATCTTCCAGCATAATGGCCAAATTCAGGCTCAGATTGGAAATATGGGGAAACGGGCGTCCCGGATCAACCGCCAGCGGGGTCAATACAGGTAAAATTTCTTGTTCAAAATAGAGACGTACTTTTGTTTTGTGAACAGGTGTTAATTCAGCATACTTATAAATTTTGATGCCATGCTCAGCCAGTTCCGGCAACAATTCATTCGCCCAACACTCAAACTGCTTCAGTCGCAAAGGAATCACTGCTTGGCGTACGGCTTCAAGTTGTTCAAGTGGAGTATGACCCGCAATCCCTGTCTTGAAAACGCCGGCTTCAACCTGTTTCCGCAGACCAGCAACCCGAATCATATAGAACTCATCGAGATTGGTTGAAAAAATACCCAGAAAGCGCACCCGTTCCAGCAAAGGCTGATTGGGATCTAGCGCTTCCTCTAATACACGCTCATTGAAATCAATCCAGCTGAGTTCACGATTGATATACAAGGCGGGGTCTTGGAAGTCGGTTTCAGGTGGCGTCGTGACTTGCGTCATGTGCTACGATTTTCCTTGAAAAAATGGCTAGGTCAAAATTTGCGCCTTTAGTATAGCGTTGAAAGATGTGGACATCAAAACTTTTCACCCAGCATTAACGTGAGTTTTGGTTTAGACTTGCGTTCAGAATCATCGGATAATTTCTGAGTTGATGCCACGCCAAGGGGCTAAAGCCGCCTTGTCATTGGCCATTTTGGGGCAAACGGGTCCGTTCAATCCTAGATTATTCTTTTAACAAGGGTCTTCAGGCCCTTGCTTAACCAAAACTCACGTTAGCTTTAAAGTGAAACCACCTGAAACCAACCCTTTTGTTACATTACTATGAATGCATTACATGGTTGCGCGGGCCTTGGCGTTGAGAATAAACTCGTGAAACCGCTCACGCATCATGGGTCTCGTAAACCAGCCTTCAGGGTCTGTCATCGGACGTGCCGAAGCCACCAGTTCCCATAATGCTAAATTGGCCACTGGTTGCCCAAATTCTTGCTCATAGACTTCCAAGAAACGGTCCGCCGCATCATTTAAACCTTCCAGATAGAGTTCCATGCGGCAATAACCCACATCGACCCCCGGATCGCCAAATGCGGCTTCTTCCCAATCGACAACCGCTGAAATCTCTCCGTTATGCCACAGCACATTCCCTGACCAATAATCGATATGGATTAAAGTGGGCTCGATAACTTTACGCTGAGGCATTAAATCTTTAACCGTTTGCCAGACCATGGCCCCATCCGGATCATTCTGCATAAATTCAGGCACGGTTTCTTTACGTAAAAACCATGACACTTCTTCATTGGCATCCATTAACGCTGGACGTAACTCATCACTAATGGGTGTTTTATGAATACGGGCCAACATACGTGCCGTTGCATCAATATGACTTGCCCATTCGGGGCCGTGCGTTTCGGCCTGTAAAACCGAGCCATCGACAAACGCGGTCACAATCCCCGGCGAGCCAAAGACCTCACCCTCAGCGTCTAAATAGATCGGCTTGGGTGTCGGCAAATCGACTTGCTGAAGACATTTTAAGGCATGAAATTCGCGTTGAGCCTTGCCGACGCAATCGCCATTTTCTTCATTATAGCGTCGCAAAATAACTTTTTGGGCAGGCTTGTCGGCGAATTCGACAGTAACCAGATGGGTATGGTTGGCATAATCTTGTGAAAGCGACTGAATGTCATAGCCAACATAAGCTGGTGTAATAATGTTCAGAATCGCATCCACGGTTTCTTTAGATGGGATATCATTTTTTTCTGTCATTGAGGTTTCCTCCCTTTTTCCCATCTCAAACTATAGCATTATTTGACATAGCGCGATATTTTCCGCCCACGGCCTACTTATCCGCTTGATTTAGGCAGATTGGGTGCGGTCATGCACCGCGCCTGCTGAGGGCATTTTAAAGGGTGGGGTTATGCCCACGGTTGGCTTGGGTTGATAGTTGGCTTCCAGCAATGCAATTTCATCGGCTGTCAATTGCACCTCAACCGCTGAGATAGCGTCGTCAAGATGTGCTAATTTGGAAACACCCACAATCGGTGCGGTAACAACTGGATTGGCGAGTAACCACGCTAACGCAATTTGCGCCGGACTAACGCCCCGTTGTTCAGCCAAATTGACGACGGTTTCAATAATTTTCAAATCGGCGGGGGTGCCGTACAACTGCATTAAAGGATCAGCCGCCGCGCGACTCGTCGGTGCACTCGAAGCTGGTCGCGTTAGCCAACCGCGCGCTAAGGGTGACCACGGAATAACACCGACACCTTCGGCTTCACATAACGGCAACATATCCCGTTCTTCTTCACGATAAAGCAAATTGTACTGATTTTGCATGGCTACAAAATGAGCCCAGCCATGCTGATGCGCTATGCCAATCGCGCGCATAAATTCCCATGCATACAGAGAACTCGCCCCGATATAGCGCACCTTACCTTGCTTCACAAGTTGGTCCAGCGCATCCAATGTTTCTTCGATGGGGGTATGTGGATCGGCGCGATGAATTTGATACAAGTCGATGACTTCCACACCTAATCGGCGTAAACTCGCTTCACAGGCTTGTTGGATATTTTTACGTGACAAACTTGGCCATATTTTAGTTGCAATAACAATCTCATCACGCTGTGCATATTCTTTGAGCCAGCGTCCAGTGATTTCTTCACTCCGCCCCAATGAATAGGTATTGGCTGTATCAAAAAAACTAATGCCAGCTTCAATGGCTTTGCGGAAAAATGGGGCGGCGGCGTCTTCATCTAAAATCCAGTCCCAATTGAGCCACCCCGGTGTGCCAAAGCTCATACAGCCTAAGCCGATGCGTGATACTTCTAAACCTGTTTTACCCAGATATGTATATTCCATGCTGTCCTCCTCAAGCTAATCATCCCTGATTTCTTGATGGTTGAGTTGTTCTTGATAGGTTTCGTAGTAATGGTCAATTTTGGCGCTGATGACGCCGAGGTGTGCCTGTAATTCCTTAATCTTGGTTTGCACCAAATGTTGGTGATCTTTAAGGATTTCCAAGCGCTCCAAGACTGTCTCGTCATCCATCTGAACCAGATGGATATAGCGTTGGATGTCCGCAATTGGCATACCTGCTTCGCGCAAATTAACCACAAATAGAATGGCTTGCACATCACGCTCGGTATAATCACGATGACCATTTTTTAGACGGGCTACGGGAAAGATGAGGCCAGCATCTTCGTAGTAGCGCAAGGTATAGATACTTAAACCGGTTTTTTCAGAAACTTCGTTAATCCGCATGCGACCATCTTTTCATCTGACTAAAACTGGGCAATATATTGCTATATCAATATGCTATAACCTCGAGTGCACTCGAGGTCAAGCACAAAATTTTGATTTGAGGATGGTTGGGTAGATTTTAGAGGAAAACTTTGGGGCGAAAATTAGGTTGTCGGTAACAGGTATTCAGCTTGAATGGTAATGGCGCGCTCTTCACCATCAAAATGCCGTTGAATGACTTGCTGACTCCGAATCTCTTCCTCACTCAACCACACAATGCCGGCTGAAGCGGGCGGATTTTTCAGACGAAGCAAAATATCTGGCGCTTTAAAGCTAATCTCAAAAATCTCAAAGAAATATTGGGTGAATTCACCGGTCATGCCCTTACGCAAAGTCTGTTTGGCATCTTCCCGAAATTGCAAAAAACGCATACCCACATCTTGTTTGCGCAAATCAAAAAGCACTTGGCTTTCGTCCACCAATTCTTCGTGAATTTCGCGAAACGGGCTGGTTTCGCGCTGTTTACGCTGGCTAAACCATTCACGAAATTGATCCAATTGGACCGAAGCCAAAAACAGACGCAGATCGTTATTGTCAGGATTTTCGGGTCTGAAATTGAAACCCATTTCGCGCAAGACCGCCCAATTATTGATGGTAATCGCGCCCCCAATTGCGGAAAGTTGGTAAATACCTTTTTGCCGCCGATTTTTATTGAGCATCAGCAAATATTGGTTATCAATTTGAATCCGGCACAAAGAAGCACAACTCACTCGTACCATTGATTCTGATTGCATAATGATGAATTCCTTTAATTAATTTTGACAAGGCGACGGCGTGCCCTAGTCCTACGTAAAGAAAAGACTTTTCAAGCTTTTGTAAAAGCTTGACCAAAACTCTTATAAAGTTTTTTGGCATTCCCTTTTTTACAAAAAAGGGAATAAATCTTTTCTCAAAGCCCCTTTTTATTATCGTGACACATGCGGATTATCAGTCACCCACCAGCGGCGTGGACTATCAATCCACTCCGGCGGCAAGCCTTTACCTAATCCAATCCGCGCCCCGATACTAATTTGATCGTCTGTAAATGATATGTGTTCTTCAATCCATAAGTTGCTGGCGGGGTCGGTCATATCCAAGAGATTATGCTCACCATCCAGCCCCATGGCCTTGGTGAGTTTACCCGGACCGTTTGTCCAGTTACGCGGTGATTGATTCGGGCGATTTTCCGCCATGACATCAAGACCTTCAAGCGGCTCCAGCGCACGGATCAACACTGCCGCTGGCTCACCTTTAGGTTCACAGGCCGCATTGAGGAGCCAATGCACGCCATAATTTAGATAGAGATAACTGTGACCCGGCATATCCCACATGGGCAAATTACGCGGTGTTCTCCCGCGATGGGCATGCGATGCGGCATCTTCAAAACCCGTATAAGCTTCGGTTTCAATAATCATGCCACTGATGCGCTGACCATTCACTTGATGCACCAAACGTGTGCCGATCAATTCACGTGCCAGAATACACGCATTCTGTTCATAGAAGTCTCGTGTATAAATCATTGCGCAGTCCCAAATCGATGCGTAAATTGACCATTACAGTCAAGTTGGTAGGTTTGATCATCAACTGTGATAGAGCCGTTGAGCGTGCCTGTTTGTTGATAGGTATACCACTCAGCCGAAGCAGGCTGGGGTTCCGGATTACTCATCACCAAATTAAGTTCAGCTTGAGTGGTACTACCCGTAATCTTGAAAATTTGATTGGACACGTCAAATTCCCAATTCTCAACCCAAACCCGCTCAGAATCCGTCCCCGCGAGACCTTGCGCCGCCCGACTATCTAACACATCTTCAAACAGCACTTGATCACCTTCGGCCATGCGTAATTCTGCCGTTACCACTTGATCGAAGGCCCATTCGGTATCACGCTCAATAGCTAAATTATCCGGTAATATGTTGAGAGAGCGCAAGCTAATACTCAAATCATAAACACAGCGGCCCTCGCTTATAATATTCCATTCCTCACGTTGATAGGTTGGATGGGGCGCAAAATCGGCAGGGAAATCCCACGTATAATCGCCCTCAACTTGCGTAAAGCCTAAATTCGGAAGTTCATATTGCTCACCGACTAAACTGGTCTTTTTATCTGCGGCTGGTTTGGGTGAAAGCGATTGCCAGATAAAAACGATACCAACGATTAAAAGCACGGCTAAGCCTAACCAGACAAGATTTCTACGACTCATGCATTTCCTTTAACTTACGATATCAAAAAGCCTGTTAAATTCAGACTTAAACTGGCTTAAATCACCAGATACTTATTTATACTGACGGGCCACGCAATCACGGCCAGTTAGCATTTCAGCTAGAAAAACAAATCGATTGTTGCTAATGGCCATAAATTCGCCAAAAATCCGTGGTGACCCGATAAAACTCATTCATCTTTTCCATCCACGGCATGTGCCCCGCTTCATTGATAAAGGCCACTTCAGTTGCTGGCGTTTTATCCTGAAACAGATAAGATTGAATGATCGGCTCAAAATCTTGATAACCATAGACCACCAATATTGGAGCGGTAATGTTCTCCAAATATTGGATGATTTCCATATCAAAAAATTGATTCATCACATACAAACTGAGATGCGGATTGTAATTGTAATTCGCTTTAAATTCTTGGCTAAACTGATTGGCCATAATCCGCGAATAAAACCACGCCTGCACATTGTAGCGCGTCATCATATCTTGATGAACTTGCGCATGACGTTCCCAATCTTCATCCTCAAAAGCTTGTTTGCGTTGGG
>JBNLCD010000064.1:0-14838 GCA_050303635.1 Anaerolineae bacterium | reverse complement strand
GTGGCTTGACTATGGCGGACTTTGCCCGCAAATAAAGCAGGCCGACTAGCCATGAGTTGGCCCAATACCCAATCGCGCACTTCTTCAATCGGTTTGGGATACCAGACATGCGGCAACAGCGGCAACGGTGGGTCGGGCGGCGCAAGCGGTGGATCAATTTGAAAAGGTGCCATATCCAGCGCGGCTTGGTCATGAATGACACTGAATTTTAAAAGTTGTAAGGAATGGCGATGAAATTCATCGTGCCGAAAATCAACCAATTGCGGCGTAAATGGTGGGAGTTCTTGAATAAGTTTATTTGTCATCGGCTGGTAGTCCGCTTGATTTTGCGCTTGGATAAAGACATCTTGACTGCGTATAAAAGAAAATTATCAGTCCTTATTGTAACGAATTGCCTGCCTACCCTCAAGCGCGGGGGTTGGGACACTGTTTGAAACGATTAGTTCTTGACCATGAGGCATTCAATGACAGCCCCTGAGGATGTGTTTCAGGGTAGATAATCTAAGCCTTGGCGAATGTGTTGCCCCGCTTCAATATATTGCATCCTAATTTCATGCAAAAAAGCCTCCCCTGAATAGGAAGGCTTGAGGAGGAGTTAAAAAGTCACGTCACGTAGAATTGACCATTTAACCCAAAACTTAGGTGTGTGTATTGAGGTATTAGCGTAAGTTAGCGTTTATTCACCTTCATCGAGAAGATAAATTGAGCTGGAAAATGGAACTTGTCCATTGCGTTTTGATTGCTCTTTATAGTAAACGCGCAGATGGGCCGTATCGCGGACAAAGTCTAGTTCCCCAATTTCAATACGGGTGATGGGTAAACCGGTCCGTTCTTTTAAGTCAGCCACTAAAGCATCCCAATTTTCGGGATGAATCATTTCAATGCGTTCGTAGACAATATTCTTGCGCGTTTCGTATTCAAATCCCCAACCCTGCTCAAGAAAATAGAGGACGCCTAAGATGGCGAGATTGGCCGCTATGAAATTCCCATAAGCTTTTTCGAGAAGCAAAATTGAGTTGAGAACAGGCAGTGCAATGAGCACAAATAGATACGTCATTTCACGAATACGCAGAGTGCTAGTGCGATAGCGTAGAATTGAGAAGATGGCAAACAAACCGAAGCCAACCCCTAAACTGATATCGCTACTGCTGAGCAAACTCATCACAAAGAATACAACGGTATTCAGGGCGAAAAACGTGAACACATAGTTTTGGTTACGGTTTTTCGGATAGTAGATGAGTCTGACAATGACAAAGACTATTGCAAAATTAAGGGCAAAACCTGCCAGTGAGTTGATAAATTCGGTCATAAGCCTGCTTCCTTGAGCATGATCTTGTTGATCTGATGGATTTGTGATTTGAAATTGTTGATTTTGACACCGTCGTAAAAGGTATAAATCCCGGCGGCGTACTTGCTGAATGACATCGGACGGATACAGCATTGTCGCAAAGCTTGAACAATCTCAGAATCGCGGGAAGCACGACTTTGCTTAACTTCTGCAATCACCACACCGGACAGAGGCACGATGCAATCATCGAGTGCAAAGGTCAGGTCTACATCAATAGTGACCCGTTCTGCATGGGTTTTGCTGACAAGTGTCATGCGCGAATATTGATTCCACACTTTGGGCTCTAAATCACCGACCGTAAAGGGCGTTTGACTCGCGATAAATTCATCGATTGTTTCGGTAATATGCGGCGCAATATCATCAATTTCGATGCGGGTTTTAATGGTCCGTTTTTGATTGTTCTTGTGTTTGACTTCTAAAAAGGCGAGATCAGAATCAACATATTGGCGGGCGCGGATCTTATAGCGTGTTCCCATTTTATTGTGATGATCGTGATACATCGCGAAATCGGGGGTATCAAAATAGAGCGTGCGATAGTTATTGAGGCGCACCCCATCGATATCCAAAACCCAATAATCATTCACCACATGTTGCAAAATAGGATATAGCTGACTGATGCCAAAGACATATTTGGTATCGACACGATCTTGTAGATTGTTTGCACCTAATTCACATAAGCCAATGGAATCAAATGCTTCTAACAAAATCTTGATATCGTCTGTATCTTCCGCCGTCACTTCATCTATGTCATCGGCGGCAACAAATAAGCCTGTTGCAATCATTGTTCTTCTCTCTCCTACCAGTACACAGTCATTCAAACTAGTTAAGCGGGATGGTGTTTCTGTTCTTTTTGGGTAAATTTGAGCTAACGGCTGGGCTATAACCGTCAGTTTCGTAATTTCATACCACCACCTGCTTGTTTGGTATTTAAAAGATAGCGGATAACTTAAACCTTATAGTTAAGACAATCTCAACTATTCTTAAATAAGTTTTAAGATTCGCTGTTTGAGTTTCTATAAAACGCTTCTGGGTATGTTTATTGAGATAGCAAAGGGTATTTGCGTATAAGAAGTTGGAAATTTTTCATAATTGTGGTTATGACAAAAACGCGGATTTATTGTTAAATTCTAACCGCATCAAGACAAAATTTGTGTTGTGATAATTCTGGAGATTATCTATACTCTGTGAAGTGGGAGTCTGAAGACTATTTCACATTATCTTCAATCATAACCTTTAATTTTAAGGAGAGCATTTCGTGAAGAAACTGTTCAGTATTACGATTTTACTCAGCTTGGTTTTTGCTTTTGTCCTGGGTACCGCTGGCGTACAAACCGTTAGCGCTAGCCCAGAGCAACAAGTTGGGGTTGGTCGTATCCGTTTCGGTAATGCCACTGTAACGGGTTCTTTTGTACAAGTTCAACTCGACAATCAACAAGTAGCCAATAAGCTTGAACATCTCGTTGGTTATTTCACTTTTAATACAGGTGAACATACCGTCATTTTCCGCACTGAAGGTGGTGGTGCTGAAATTGCGCGGACAACTGTTAATCTCGAACCAGCTAGTCGTATGACTGTCACCTTGGTCGGTAGCACATCTAACCCCGCCATCGTCGTGACAGTTGATAATGCGGCTCCGCCAATTCGCGGGCAATCTCGTTTCCGCGTTGTAAACTCAGTCGAAGGCAGTAGTGGAGCGGCCTTAACACTGAGCGGTGAAGCTATGGGTGGTTCACTCTCTTATACTGAATTCTCTGATGAATTTGATGTTTGGGCCGGGACCTATATGCTTCAATTAGGCGACAAGACCGCTTTTGAAGTTATTTTGTTACCGGGCCGTTACTATCAATTCCATGTTGTCGGCACAGGTGATACAGCAACCCCGCGTCTGGTTCAATACAATGGCCGTCCGTATCGTGTCAGCGGGAATAACCGTTTCCGTTTCATGAATCTGGTAGAAGCTCCCGAAGGTGTGGACAAGCCGGTTTATTCCGTTTATGTTAACAATGACGCCATTCCGGTTTATCAAAATGTAGACTTCGGTCAAGCAACCAATGAAGTTGTGGTTCAACCCGGTGGTTATGAATTCATCGTCACCAACCAAGGTGATCCGATTGATACCGCTAACCCGGTGGCCAGCTTGCAAATTGATATCGCTGAAGAACAAAGTATTTTCATTATTGCAACTGGTACCCTTGATGATGTTAGCTTGAATATCTTCGCTGACAATGTTGATCCAGTTCCGGTTAACACCGCTCGTTTGCAAGTCATTAACTTGACCACCGCTATTCCTGAATTTGGGATTGTTGGTCCGAACGATGTCCGCTTAATTGATGTCGCGCCGTATGCTTCCAGCGTTGCAACTCAAATTCCGGGTGGTTTGTATAACTTGCGCTTAGTTGACCCCGGTCAACCTGATGGCCAAATTGGTCGCGCTGAAGTCAACGCACCTTCTGGTAATCTGGCAACGTTGATTGTCTATGGTACCGAACGTCAACAATGGTTGTGGTTCAACGAAGGCTTGCAACAAGTTGCGGTTGTCCGCGCTGTTCATGCCGCACCTGAAGTTGGCCCCATTGATATCTATCTCAATGGCGAACTCATGTTGAGCAACTTCTCCTACTTGAACACCACTGATTACTTGACCATTGAACCGGGTAATTACGCATTGGCTGTTTATCCAGCCGGCGCTGAAACCTCTGAAGATGGCACGGGTGCAATCTGGATTGACCAATTGACCATTACCGGCGACTCATTAGCCTTTACCATGGTTGCTATAGGTACAGAGAACTTCCGTGTTAATGTTTATGCGGATAATCTTGAGCTTATTCCAAATGGTCAAGCGCGTGTCCGCTTCGTGAACGCCATCCGCAATGTTGAACAAGTCAGCTTCATCAATGCCGCAAATGCTGGTACTTTGGCTGGTGGTTTGTTCTTCGGTGAAGGTACCGATAACCTCAACCTCGATGCCAATACCCGGACCTTCAATGTCAACGAAACAGGTGTCGGTCCGTTCTATCGCATTGAAAGCTTTGTGCTGGTACCGGGCGCTTATTATTCCTTCATCGTGGTCGGTGATGGAACTGACCCCGACAATATTGATTTGATTTTGCTAGAACGTTTACCCTAGTAAAAATCAGTTCAATCAACTAAGTAAACACAATCCCCTCGTTATTTCCTATAACGGGGGGATTTTCCTGTAGATTGAGGCTCATCACGCATAAGAACAAATGTTAGAATATAAAGAAATGTGAAATTTAAGTAAACGAGATATGAACGTTTCATAAACTTTTTGTTAGCGATTTGTAGATCGCTTGACAAAGCCAAATGAGCCGATGAAAATGTAAATAAATACCAATTCAATTGAAGATAGTTTTTGGGTTGTTACAAGAAGCTTATGGAATTAAAAGAGAAAGCATCATAGGTATGGAAGAAAAAATCAAACAAGCAGTCAAAACAGCCTTACGTCGCAATACTTTTACGGCGAAAGAAGATATTGACGTTGTAGTGCAGGGTCGCGTCGTCATTTTGGCTGGTACGGTTCGCTATGAAGACTTAATTTATGAAGCCGTCGCAACGGCTGAGTCTGTATCATCTAAATTGCGTGTTTACAGTAATTTAGAAGTAGAAACGGGCGCATCAGCCGGCGTATAGCCGAACCTCATTTTCAATATCTACACCTCGCAAAGGCAAGAGCAATGGCTCTTGTTTTTGTTTTTATAATGAAATGATCGTTTCAGAAAAATGTGAAATTATAGGCTAAGTCATCGTCCTCGACGTCAATTGCAGATTGCGGTCAATTGATTTTCTAATCAACACATTTTCACCTTGCTAATTAACTTGAATTTTGAATAATCAAGGGCCTGAAGACCCTTGTTATAAGTATAATCTAGGGTTGAATGGCTCTGGTAACCCCAAATTAGTCATAACAACAAGGCGGCTTTAGCCCCTTGCCTTGGACGGAACTCAGCAATCATCCGCTTCAAGGTTCAGGTTAATTAGATGGAGCAATTGCCCTGTTGTGGCTGTTGCTCCATCATTCGTTCTATTTAGTGAAATTATCAGTTTGTAACATTAACTATTCACTGCCATTGCCGTAAACCCAAATCAGCGCATCCGTTATTTCCTCTTGCCACAGTTTTAAATTATGACCGGATACCCGTTCCTGATAGGCATAATCCAGATTGGCGTCTTTGACAAACTCGATCCACAAACTCGTGGCCATGTAGAAATTGAGCTCCAAAGTGCCATAGACCATATAATAGCGAATCGGGTCTTCTGTCTCGCGGAATTCTGGATTGGTACCCAGTGAGAAAATCAGCGCATTGCCGAAAATTTCAGGATAATCTTGCACAGTCCAAGCGGTGAAGGTCGCGCCATCCGACAAACCAAATAAAGCCCGCTGTTCACGGTCGGTTGAAACAGCATAGCGTTCTTCAATCGCTGGAATCAAATCTTGAGTGATGAAAATTTGATGTTCAATAAAGCGTTGGGGTGGTGTTTGCAAAATCGGCAGATATTCTAAGCCGCGATAATTCAATTGACGATTGGGATCTGGGGCATGAGAATGAATCCCCACCATGATCAGGGGCGTCAAATCTCCATTAAGAATAGCAGGTTCCACGACGTGACTATAACTGCGCACCACTGCGCCATCAAGCAGATAGACCACTGGATATTGCAAACTGTCGTCATATTCAGGCGGCAAATAAACCGTTACTTGGCGCGGAGCGTCCAGATTTTCGCTCTCGATTTCAAATTCTTCGAGCGTACCTGCCAATTCTTCAACAGCTTCAGGTTCGGCAGGCGCTGAGGGTCCGCGCCAATCATAATAAACCAAATCGCCCCAAACCAAACTTTGTCCTTCAATTTTCAAAAATCCATAATTGAGCAGAGCTTCATCGCCGCGCGGAATTTGCACAGCAATCGCAAACCAATCACTATTCGGAATGGGGCGCAATCCGGTGGGGACATCGCCCATTAAAACCACGCCATCAGCGGTAGCTTCATGCGCAAAGATAAATAAGTCACCATCGCGCCACATTGTTTCAGCGGCATGTTCATCTAAAATAGCAATGTCATATTCATAATCAGTCACTTCGCAGGGGACGGTATCTTGCTGGTCACAGGGGGGGAGTTCAGGAATGCCTTGATGTCGGGATAATGGCGGTTGTGGAATATTTGAAGCGGCTTGAATTGGTAGGGCGCTGGTAAACAATAAACAGATAAGTATAAGAGAGAGTCGGCGCATAGAGAATTTCCTTTCGCAATGGGATCATCACTATATCTACGCCCGTCACTTTCGATTTGATCAAATTAAACTTGGAAAAATAATTTATCTCATCACTTCTTAATGCAAATCGATATTGCGAAACCCTCACCCCTCAATCCCCTCACCCACGGGCAGTCGCTGGGCGACTTGTAGGCGAGGGGAGGTGAGGGCTATAACCTGTTAAACTTCATCATCCCGTCCGTGATCACAGATTCGGGTTATTTTATCGAATTGCATTCGCAAATTTCTTTTTGACAATGTTCTAGATTAATATCCAATAAGTGTTGGTCAAATGACTTGACCTTAGAGTTACTGCAAAGTTTAGAGTGAGGGTGAAGATCTTCAAGGAGGATGTACGGCATGTATCGTATTGGCGTTTTTTCAAAGCTTGCTCAGGTACCAGCAACTAATCTACGTTACTACGACAATATAGGGTTGTTTTCACCATCTTATACCGACCCCAAAACTGGGTATCGTTATTACACTGTCAACCAACTATCCGACCTTCATAAAATTCTGGTATTGCGTGAATTAGGCATCAGTATCGAACAGATTACCCATATGCTTCACGACAATATTTCTACAGATGAAATTGAACGGATATTGCAGGTGCGGCACGCTCAACTTGAGCAACAAATCCTTGAGGGAATCGCGCAGTTGAATCATATTCGCTGGCGCTTAGATTTACTCAAGGAAAACCGTAACCCGCTCAATGTTTTAGTGAAAACAGTCCCTGAACAATACTATTTCTCAACACGAATGATTTCACCTGACCCACATCATGTAGAAGGCGTGTTCATGGAGATGTTGCGGTTACAAGAGAAGCATCAATTATCGAAATATGGATATTTGAGCCTTGTCTCTTATAACCTTGAAAAAAATCGAACCGATATTGATTGGGCTCTTGGTTATCTGGGCAATATTCCGATCCAAGATCAATCCCTCACCGTGGATAATCGTAATCTCAGTTTGCAGTCATTACCTGCCCTAGAACTTGTGGCATCATACGTCTATACGGGGCGCTGGACTGACTCGGCGGGCTGTTATTCGCGCCTAGGCGAGTGGATTACGCCCAATGGTTATGAAGTAATTGGTCCCAATCGAGAAGTCTTCTACAAGCTCGAAAATCCTCGCGAGAATGGAGAAGTCATTGTTGAGGTGCAAATACCTATTCGCGTTAAAAGTGGAGATACTCCTCAATGAAATTTATCAGACTCATGATTTTACTCTCTGTCATCGCCGTAAGTGCTTTGACAGCTTATGCCCAAGAAGGCTCAAATTCAATGTTTAAAATGCTACCCGACCCGATTTTTGAACGGGGTGACCCCATCAGTTGGGATGATACATTTAACGAACCCGGTGCCACTATTTTTTATGATGGGCAATTTCATATGCTCCGCAACGGGGTATCAAAATGGCCATCACCGGGGGCCACGGCTTATCTCACATCAGAAGACGGTTTGAATTGGACAGTGGCCAAGGCGGGTCCCTTCTTTGCGACCAGTGAAGTGCCGTATGTTGAGGTTTCCAAGCACAATTACAGCGTACTGGTTGAAGATGATGGTACATGGGTGATTTATTTCTTTGCCTATCAAGATTCAGGCATTGTGAATCATCGCATTGGTCGGGCGACTGCTCCCAGTCCCGATGGTCCGTGGACACCCAACGAAGATTTTGTGCTCACAGTCGGCAGTGATGGTGAATGGGATTCAGCCGGCGTCTCGGCTCCTTATGTTGTCAAAGCTGAAGACGGCACCTATCTGATGTTCTATTCCGGTCGGGATGGCGGTACGAGTCGGATTGGATTAGCAACCAGCGAAGATGGCGTTTCCTGGACAAAATATGATGATCCAGCAACCACCGACGCCCCCTATGCTGAAAGTGATCCCGTTTTTGTCGGGGAGCAATCCGATAATAATCGTTGGGAATTCCGGCATGTCAATTGGCCACATGTCGTCGTCGGCAAAGATGGACGCTATGAACTGTTTTATCGGGGCGGCGACGGCAGTATTGGTTTAGCTGTCAGTGACGATGGCATCAATTGGACACGCTATCCCAATAATCCTGTCATGGATGTGAAAGACGTGGTGACCGAAACCAATATCGGCTCATTCAGCATTCAATATCATGATGAAACCTACTACTTGTACATGGAATCACGGGTTCCGCAGGGTGGCACTAAAGTTTATGTAGCCACCTATGCGGGCGAGTTCGCCATCGAGTAACGATTGGATTTTGGCCGAGGTGTGTCAATTTGTGTAGGCATGCCGTGGTCGCTTGAGTCAGTTGTTACTCAGCGAAAACCCAACCGGCGGCGGCTCGACGCGCCAAAGATGATAGTTCCCTGATCGCCCCAAATGCGTAACCATAAACTGTTCCCTTATCCACCTTAGCGCAATTTGGGGCGCTTTACCCTGCCATTGATTCTCAATCGACCAACTATTCACGAGGATATAAGTTGGTTGATTGGGGTCAAGCGTGGCGGCTAAGCTTTCCGGCGTTTCATAAAAAATCTGTCGATTGGTGAAATTCGGGGCATATACTTCCATCATCAGATGTAAATTGAGTGAATAAACCACGGCGTCATCTTCTTTGATTTGGGTTTGCGCCCATTCAATAGCCGCTAAATCTTTGGATTTACGGGTGGCCAGTGCTTCGGTTGCATCGAAACCCGTTTGATAACCAATTTGCATCGGCTTAATTAAGCTGAAGAGCATAATCGCCAACACGATCCATTTCAAATGATGCAGACGACTAACCATTTGCCACAGATAGCCCCAGCCCAAGGCGCTAACGATCACGAGGGGCGGAAAAAGTGTCAAAGCAAAGCGTATATTTTGATAGGGAATACCCACCAGAAAAATAAAAGTCGTCGCGTACCAACCACTCAAGAGAATGAGTAAAACACTATTGCGGCGGAGTTGATTCAATAACCCGACCACACCCAAGGCTAGATAAATGGTTAGCGGATAAACCAGATAATGGTCGTCGCGTGCCATATCCGCATAATATTCAACTTGAGTTTTATCATAGTGAAAAGTGCCATCGGCATTGACAAAATCTTGCTGGGTGGCATGATCAATATCCCATGTTTGAAGCCACTGATGATCATAAAAAGCGGTGGGGTTTTGGCGCGAATGAAGTAATTGGAGGCTGACAATCAGCGTAAACGGGATAAGAGCAATCATGAAATCCCGCCATTTGATGCGGCCAGTCCACATCACCAAACAGGCCAAGCCCCACGGAATAATCAATAAACCGTAAACCCAGCGTGTAATTGCCGCCATGCCCAACGCCACACTCGCTAAAATTAACCAGCGCCAAGCGACGCGTGGATCTGCGAGATGCCATTGGTAACGCAAACAACCCCATAAGCTTAAACTCGCCCAAAACACCGCCGGCACATCGGACATAAGGACCACGCTACTTTGGAGCATTTGACCGCTTGCATTGAGTAGCAAACCTGCCAGAAGCCCAACCATCATGCCGGTGGCCAGCGGCCATTTTAAAGTGTGCATGGCATAATCCTAAACGAGGCGAAAAACAACCACCCCACTCAACGCCCCTAAACTAACCGCCAGAATTTGGTCATGTTCCGGCGAAATACCACCGATGAGAAAAGCCATCCCCAACAGAATCGGATAACCCAGCGGCCAATAAGTCGCGGATGGGGCGCGCAGTTCCAAAATCGCTGACTTGACATCAGTCCCGTACCCATAATAAGCATAGGCATCTTGACCATATAAACCGTCAAAGTCAATTTGAGCCAGCATATGCCAGCGGAGGCCCAATCCCCCTAAAAAGAGAAGAACGGTCACAATCCAGAGCACCCACTTCGATTCAATTGTTATAAAGCGCGCATCACTCTTTGGCATCAGGAGCCCATCTCATCCGTTGAAAAAATAGCGATATGCCTAGTGTATCGCAAAACCACGCCCTGCCCACTTTCACCCCACTCTCAAGGAGTGAACAGTTTCACAAGATTGCCTAACATGGTAAAATGCCCGACAGATTGTTCGGCTAATTTTTCGGGATTAAAACCATGCGTCCTAAGTTTTTCAATACCATCTCTATAGTGGTTGGGCTAAGTTTAGCCCTCGTTTTAAGCATTGGTCTTGTGCAAGCGCAAGATGACGGCGGACGCGGTAATAAAGGTGCACCTCAACCGGGTAACCGCTTGTTCAGTGATGATTTTGCGACCTTTGTGAATCGTTGGGAAACCAGTGAAACGAGCACCGTGACGGTTGCTTATGAAGAACAAGCTTTGCATGTTGAACTGTTAGCCGATCGTGCCGAAGTGCTGACCCAACCGAGTACACCTTTTACCATCGAGAATTTCTTGCTCAGTACACAAGTTCAATTTGTCGATGATAGCAATCCGACCAGTTTGGCAGGCATTGTATTTGGTTATCAAAACGCGAATAACTACTATGTTTTTGGGGTGCGAGCTTCGGGCCATTATGAAGTACGCCTCAAACAAGATGGTGTCTGGCAAACGACGCCATTGGTGCGCGGCTATTACCCTGAATTAGACGAAGAAGTTGGCTCAGCTATTGAATTACAAATTCTCTATGATGCGGGTTATTTTGAATTGAGCATCAACGGCGAAATTTTAGCACCCTTCTTTGATAATCAATTAACCGCTGGTGAATTTGGCTTATATGCTGAAACTGAAACTGCCACCGCGCACATTGTGTTTGATGATTATGCTGTTTATGATTTGGTTTACGGAGATGTAGACTCCGCAACGCCCGAAGTCACTGAAACACCTGATGAGAACGCAACGCCGGAACCGACTCCGGAAGCTGAGACACCCAGCGAAGATGTTGAATTGGTGAAACCACCACGCATCTAAAGTGTGGACCATTACCTAACTAGCCTTGAGGATTTACTGTTGAGTATAGAAAATCATGAACCCCATGCCGTGCCTGCTGAAGATATCCAGCAAATTCAACGGCGTTCTAAAAACTTGAACCGTCGCCAGAAACTCATGATTAACGGTATGCAGGTCGTCTTCTTTTTGATCGGCCTTGTATATCTGGTAATGGGTGTGGCGCGTGTGATCGTGGCGACCAGTGGCGGTTCCTTAGAAACTTTTGCCGGGGTGGCTTTGGGGTCTGAATTCTTCACCTTCCCGACTTTCGTTTTTGGCGCAATTTTGGCCGTCTTAGGTTATGGGTTAATTTGGGCAATGGCCGCCTTAGGGGCTAAAGAACCACCTGCTTGGCATGTGGGCCGCAATGGTCTTGTCGCAATCTTGATTACCTTCACCATTATTTTCATTTTCTGGCTCATTAATGGCGCAACCCAACTTATTGTGGTGGGCATTGTTTGGGCGTTGGTGGCAGGTTACAGCGGGTATACATTGTGGGAATTTAACCAACTGGAATATCGACTGGCTTTAGGCGCTGAACGATTGCGTAAGCGCGAAATGAATATTTTCACCATGCGCAATATTGGCTTGGTGCTGTTTCTCTCCTTTATGAGTGTGTTGGGCATCGTCTATGCGCTATTGACCGATATTATCGAGCTACCGTTGCCCGAACCTGAAGCTGGCGAATTGCTTTATATTACGAATTTTGATGATTTTAATGATGAATGGGATGCCAACACTGGGCGTAATCCGTTTGGCGTTGAAGAAGATGAAAACGGCAATCAACGCTTAGTGGTCACTATTGATTCCGGCCAAACCGATACCGGCGTTTACTCAACCCTCAATCGTAAATTCGGTGATTTTGATTTACGCGTGACCACCACTCAGCTCGAAAGTGCGCCCGACCATGACAACCGCCTAGGAGTGGTTTTCCGCGTCCGCGATACGGACAATTATTATGTCTTCGAAATCAGCGGCGATGGCTATTATCAATTGACCAAAGTTAAAGACGGAATTGGTGAAGAAATCAGCACGTGGATTCCGACCACGGATGACAGTAATTTCGATGCCCCTGTTTACCCTTCCCTCATCCGCCCCGGCTTAGGGAACACCATTGAAAATCCACCGCTGGATAATTCCAATGAAATCCGCATAGTGGCGCAGGAAGATCGTTTCTGGTTTTATGTGAATGGCCAACATTTACAACTCTGCCAAAAAGGGGATAGCCGTGAAAGCACGATGCATCCACTCACAGGTGAATGTATCAGTGATGCGTTCACAGACTATTATGAAGATGGTGATTTCAAACAAGGCAAAATTGGCTTCTCGGCTGGTACGACCGGAAACTCCGATACGACTTACAATGTGAAAATTGCCTTTGATAATGTGTTAATCACTGGACCTGAAACACCTAATTAGGTTAAATAATTAACACAACATTCCCTTAACAAAAAGGTAATTCTATTTTAATTTCCATATGCTATCTTAATCCTATCTTGCTAAACATGAAATTTTCATGAAGAGGAATTGGGTGAAAAGATGGCGCAATTTATTGCGTTTGATGAGTCTGTGGAAATCATTGGCTTTGGTCTGCAATCTATATTTACGGGTATAGCCGCAACCATTGGCGAAGGTCAAGCCATTGAAATCTTTAAGAAATACAATCTTTATCCTATTGATGAGGAAAGCTGGTATTCGCAACAAACTTGTTTGGATATATTAAAGGATTTAGATGAATTTGCTGATCTGGTCGCCGTCGGCTTCAAGGTGTTTCAACCTCTCAATAGTCCTGATATTAGAACCGTTGTGGATGCTTTGAACTTTTTAGATGTGGGGTATCAAACTATTCATCGGGGTGATGATCGCGGCGGTTATCAATTTTATCTCATCAGTGATCAATTAGGTCGTTTGATTTGCCACAACCCCTATCCCGCGGATTTTGATTTTGGCGTGGTTTATTCCTTACTCAAACACTATCCGACCGGTAATGAAATGCGTATTGTCTGGGATGAGAAAGTCCCCAACCGTAAACAAGACGCAGATACCTGTGAATTTATTATTGAATGGTGATTCTAGGGTGCGCTAAAAACAGCGGCATCAATCGTTTGCGCTGGAAATTTATCCTCAACTGAATAAATATATAATTCTGCTTCATAGCTCTCGCCCGCTTTAAATTTAGCACAATCCACATCAACCTGAATGCGACCCAGCACTGGCGCACCAGCCAACCAATCTTCTTGCCCAACCGTAAATCCAGTGAGTTTTTGATCACCAACAAGCACAGTTTCCTGAGTTGCCGTATCATAAACACGTAAGCTGATGTAGGCATCCGGATAATCAACCTCACCCCGCCACCACCAAACATGCGCCACCACCGCACAGGTTGGTTCGGGAACTTGACTCAACAAGGGGTAAATTTCATAGCCAACCATCCCCGGACCATCCGCCCCAATTTTGAGAACATCCGGCAAGGCACTCACATGATTGAGCAGAGGTGTGGCTAAGGGTTGGACCACCGGATAACGAATCAAGCTGACCTGACGCGGTTCATCCAAAGGCGCATCCTCAAGCCATACTTCCCGTTGACCTTGACTAAAATATTCACCATAGGCGTAGCCCATCGTCAAAGGATCTTCGTTTTCACCCTGCCAGGATAAAACCCAAATGGCGGTTGTATCCGCGTTAAGCAAGGGATTGAGAAGGCTTTCGCTCTCTAAGATTTGGACACGATGGTTAATATCCGTCAATTTGGTGTTGGGTAAGCCAATATAGTCGAGTTGAGTATCATAATATTCGGCCGCGACAAACAAGGTGCCATCCCGCAGGATTAAGAGATCCGTTGGTTCAACGTATTGGTCCAGAATCGCAAATGCTTCGCGCAGATCCCCTTGGCCAGCTTCGTCTAATTGTTGACTGTGCACAGCCAGATAAAACGGCACCAGCGCTAAAACAAAAACGAGACTAAGTTGTTGCCAACGCGGTTTCAGTAAATTGAGAATTTCGCTCCAACTCAAGCCAAATAAAAGGGCCAGTCCAATCCACATCGCCCAGCCATGTCGGCCTGCTAAATGCGGTTGAATTTGGGTAACGGCGAATGTCATCAGCGCCACCGGCAGAATGGTTAAACCGAGACTAAACGCGTAGCCGCCACTCAGTTTCCGTTTCAAAGCCAAGCTACCGATGACACCAATGAGCACGATAGCCAATAAGAGATAGGCGGGGGAACTGTCGCCCGCAGTAGTAACCCGTTGGCCATAGGTATAAAATTGCCAATAAGTGTCTAACGCTTCAGGTACCGTAAATTCGGCATCATACAAAATACCTGCGTTGACATCCCGAACTGTTAAG
>JBNLCD010000063.1:0-14925 GCA_050303635.1 Anaerolineae bacterium | reverse complement strand
GGTGTGGCCGAAATCAATTTGCTGGTGAATGAGGTGGATATTCGTTTGCGGGCAACGGCTTATATTCAGTCACAACCGAATGTCGAAATGACCGTGGCGGTTGTAGATGGCCGTGCGCGCGTAACGGCCCAAGGTCAAAGTGTATTGGTGCCTGCCGGAACCTTAGTGCGTATCCCCATGAATGGCAATAATCAAGCGTCTGGACCACCCAGTGCCCCTGAATCTTATGACGCCCTGAGCTTAACCTCACTACCCATCGGTAATTTGCCCAGCCTGATCACGGTGGCGGAAGGCCTCACAGAAGAAGAACTTGCCGAAGCCGCCGCCTCGATTGATGGTCTGTGGGAAGTGGTCGCGTGGGCCGATACTTGTGATGAGCAACTCAATTTAACGCCCAGAGTTGGAGGCCAACAACAGCTTACTATGCAAGCGGATGGTTCGATTCTGGGCGAACAAGTTGCCGGACACGGATTTTTAGTTGATTTCAACGCCTTTGTCACCGAAGCAGGTGATTATCTACTTGATTTCGGAAACACCCCACCGGCGGGTGCGCCACTCAATGAATATCGTTTAACGATCATTGATCCATCTAATATCGAAATTATTCGAGATTGGGAATTTCAGGGTGGGACGACAGTCCTCTGTCAAGCAACGTACACAATGGAACCTATCTAAATCTACAACTCACATAGAAGACGAAGTGGAGTGGCCCAATGAACACGAATTTAAGAACAGTTCTGACACTAGGATTGGTGATGATCTTCGCCGCCTTAGCCATCCCCGTCTCGGCGCAAGATGGCGGTGATGAAGCCTGTACTGAACTTGTAACCAGTGCGCTTAATTTATCGCGCGAGGCTTGCGACGGGACCGGACGGAATCAGGCCTGCTACGGCAATATCATATTAGAAGTGGAACCTCAACCCGGCATCAATAATCTCGAATTTGAAGAGCGCGGCGACGTTGCCGATGTGGAGTCCGTCCGCACCTTACAACTCAGTTCGATGAATAATCAGACTGACGAATGGGGCGTGGCCTATCTCCAACTTCAAGCCAATATTCCTGATGAAGACGCACAAAACGTGACTCTGCTTTTATTTGGTGATGTTGGCGTGGAAAATGCGGTTGAACTTACCCCTGATCCGGTCACCATTGAAGTCACGGCGACATCGAATGCGAATGTCCGGGGTGGTCCATCAACCAATAATGCCGTGGTCGGCACCGTAGCTTTTAATGACGTCATTGTAGCGGATGGTCGTATAGAAGACAGTTCATGGGTGCGTATTCAACTTGAAGACGGGACACCGGGCTGGATTTTTACTCAGCTTGTCAGCACCGACGATGATATTGAAACGCTGGATATTGTGAACGCGGACGGTACCTTACCGGAACCAGCGCTTGGTCCAATGCAAGCCTTTTTTGTTGAAACAGGTGTCGATGATGCGCCCTGCGAAGCGGCTCCCGATAGCGGGATTTTGGTGCAAACGCCAGAAGGTGTGGCCGAAATCAATTTGCTGGTGAATGAGGTGGATATTCGTTTGCGGGCAACGGCTTATATTCAGTCACAACCGAATGTCGAAATGACCGTGGCGGTTGTAGATGGCCGTGCGCGCGTAACGGCCCAAGGTCAAAGTGTATTGGTGCCTGCCGGAACCTTAGTGCGTATCCCCATGAATGGCAATAATCAAGCGTCTGGACCACCCAGTGCCCCTGAATCTTATGACGCCCTGAGCTTAACCTCACTACCCATCGGTAATTTGCCCAGCCTGATCACGGTGGCGGAAGGCCTCACAGAAGAAGAACTTGCCGAAGCCGCCGCCTCGATTGATGGTCTGTGGGAAGTGGTCGCGTGGGCCGATACTTGTGATGAGCAACTCAATTTAACGCCCAGAGTTGGAGGCCAACAACAGCTTACTATGCAAGCGGATGGTTCGATTCTGGGCGAACAAGTTGCCGGACACGGATTTTTAGTTGATTTCAACGCCTTTGTCACCGAAGCAGGTGATTATCTACTTGATTTCGGAAACACCCCACCGGCGGGTGCGCCACTCAATGAATATCGTTTAACGATCATTGATCCATCTAATATCGAAATTATTCGAGATTGGGAATTTCAGGGTGGGACGACAGTCCTCTGTCAAGCAACGTACACAATGGAACCTATCTAAATCTACAACTCACATAGAAGACGAAGTGGAGTGGCCCAATGAACACGAATTTAAGAACAGTTCTGACACTAGGATTGGTGATGATCTTCGCCGCCTTAGCCATCCCCGTCTCGGCGCAAGATGGCGGTGATGAAGCCTGTACTGAACTTGTAACCAGTGCGCTTAATTTATCGCGCGAGGCTTGCGACGGGACCGGACGGAATCAGGCCTGCTACGGCAATATCATATTAGAAGTGGAACCTCAACCCGGCATCAATAATCTCGAATTTGAAGAGCGCGGCGACGTTGCCGATGTGGAGTCCGTCCGCACCTTACAACTCAGTTCGATGAATAATCAGACTGACGAATGGGGCGTGGCCTATCTCCAACTTCAAGCCAATATTCCTGATGAAGACGCACAAAACGTGACTCTGCTTTTATTTGGTGATGTTGGCGTGGAAAATGCGGTTGAACTTACCCCTGATCCGGTCACCATTGAAGTCACGGCGACATCGAATGCGAATGTCCGGGGTGGTCCATCAACCAATAATGCCGTGGTCGGCACCGTAGCTTTTAATGACGTCATTGTAGCGGATGGTCGTATAGAAGACAGTTCATGGGTGCGTATTCAACTTGAAGACGGGACACCGGGCTGGATTTTTACTCAGCTTGTCAGCACCGACGATGATATTGAAACGCTGGATATTGTGAACGCGGACGGTACCTTACCGGAACCAGCGCTTGGTCCCATGCAAGCCTTTTATGTTGAAACGGGCGTAGATGATGCACCCTGCGAAGCGGCCCCCGATAGCGGGATTTTGGTGCAAACGCCAGAAGGTGTGGCCGAAATCAATTTGCTGGTGAATGAGGTGGATATTCGTTTGCGGGCAACGGCTTATATTCAGTCACAACCCAATGTTGAAATGATTGTGACCGTAGTTGAAGGCAGTGCGCGGGTGGCGGCCCAAGGTCAAAGCGTATTTGTGCCCGCTGGAACCTTAGTGCGTATCCCTATGAACGGCAATAATCAAGCTTCGGGTCCCCCCAGCGCGCCAGAATCGTATGATGCCCTGAGTTTAATCGCTTTACCAATCGGTAATTTGCCGAACCTGATTACGATTGCGGAAGGTCTCACGGAAGAGGAAATTGCTGAAGCAACTACGAATATCGATGGTGTGTGGGAAGTAGCCGCATTTGATGGCGTTTGTGACGGCATTGATCCGGCGGATGGAAGCACGGTGATTGGCGATAGAGTTGTGTTATCGACTCAATCTAATGGTGATATTCGTGGCGAAGATCCGGTTGATGGCAGTCCCTTTACACTCCCCTTTACTGCCACATTAACCAGTGATGGGGATTATGTCATGGCCTTAGACGATACCAGCGCGGCGTTTAATGATACAAATCAGTTTAGATTGCAGATTAACGGTCCCAGTAGCGTCGATATTCTGCGCCATATCAATAGTGATACTTTCACCTGCGATTATGTCTATAGTTTGGAACCTGTTGGCTAATTTCTGGGTGACAGTCAATTAATGAATGAGGCCACGGCATGCCGTGGCCTCGGTAAAATCTTTCCCAAATTATTTAATTAACACATTGGTTCGTCTTACAATTGACCGGGTATGTCAACCAAGCGTCCATGACTAAACCGAGAATCGAAGCTTGCTTTAGCAAGCTTGGTTTTATAGCTAGCGGTATGACTTCAGCCTACCGCGCTTTACAGCGAGAAAATTATACGTTTTTGTTTACGAGACAGATCACTCAGATTATTCCAGCCAGTGCTCGCGGATATTAAAGCCGCGTTGCCGGATACCTTCCAAAAATTGCGTAGCCGAGATAGCTTTTTCAAGTGGATAGGCCCCCGCCGGAACCGCGCCCTGCGCAATAAACGCGGCCATTGTGGCGGCGTGAAAACCAGTCATACGCTCCATCGCCGTAAAACCAGTTGCTTCATCGTAATAATCAGTGACTTCCACCACAAAGGCAAGGGGTTGGCCATTGAGTTCACCATCGCACCGGGCCCGCATAATACAGACATCGATAACAGTCTCCGTCTTTAATTCCGGTTCCAGCAAGGTATGATAAAATTCACGCGGCGTGATACGCCCTTCACCGATATTGATAGGTTCTTCCCCAAACAACCCTAAATCTTTGAACGCTTTAAATTGCGCATAATGTCCCGGATAGCGACACGTTTTATTTTCATAGACTTGTAATTTCCCGGCATAACTATAGGGAACGGTTGATGTGCCTCCCGACGTGATGAAGGCTTCTAATTTACCAAGTTCCGCAAACTCAATCTCTTCCATTTCGGTCAAGGCATCGACCAGCGTTACCTGACCATTGCGTAGACAAACGGCTTGGCCAGAATATTCATTGGTGAGACCGTTGATATGAAATGAGCTTCGATACCCCCACACATTATCTGGATTTTGCGGCAAGCCGCCGTCCCACACCCGAATTTCATGCGGAACTGCCCCGCGTGCTTCAAATTGTTCAACCGCATAGACGCCGAAACTGTTATTGAGACCGGGCCCCATGCCACAATCGGGCACAATGCTGATATGTCGGGTTTTGGCTTCATCACAAAGGTCAAGTTGGGCTAAAACAGTATCCGTATGGCCGCCAAAATCGACAACGCTGGTCTGCGCTTCAATGGCCGCCCGCGTACAATCCAGAATATAGATAAACGGTACGCCTAAGAGACAGACATCCACGGGTCGTAAAATATTGACAACGGCTTGATAATCGCGCACATCTAATTGAATACCTTCGGCAACATCTCGTTGGGCCAAATGGTTGATGCGTTGTGCCGCTTGCTGGGCCACATCTAAGCTATAATCGGCTAGAACGATGTGTTCAGCCTCGCCATGAACAGCTAAATCATACGCCGCCGCTGTACCCTGTCGGCCCGCGCCCAGCACTGCATATTGATAGGTCATTTTGTGTATCCCCTGATGAGAAAAATATTGTTTATTCTTGCAGGAGAGATTATACCGCTGATCGATCTAAGATGGTCTATTGAGAACTATTCCTCAATCGTTCGACCTGAGAAGCATAGAGTCTACTCATCTCCGCTGGATGATTCCGGAATACAGCGATACCTGCGCTATATGCAATGCCCCTTTTATTTTATCGTTGTAGCTTTTTGCTGAAGATAGATATAAAATTGTTATCCTTTTAAAAATATTTTTATCTCTAGGGATTTGGAGTTTAACCAGTGTTCCAAACAATTACCCCCGTAGATGGCTCCGTTTATGTTGAAAGAGAGTGGGCAACACCCCAACAAATAGATCAAGCCCTGACAACCGCCCAATCCGCCCAAAAACAATGGAAGAAGTTGTCAGTCGCTGAACGCGCTGAACTCTGCACCAAAATGGTTGATGCTTTTGTCGCCAAGCGTGATGTGATTGCCGAAGAACTGACATGGCAAATTGGCCGTCCAATCAAATATACACCTGGCGAAGTGCGGGGTTATGAAGAACGGGCGCGCCATATGATTAGCATTGCCGAAGCTTCTTTAGCCGATGTTAAAGTTGAACCCAAACCCGGCTTCACACGTTTTATTCGCAAAGAACCGCTGGGCGTGGTCTTGGTACTTGCCCCGTGGAATTATCCCTATCTGACAGCGGTGAATTCGATTGTGCCCGCGATTATGGCCGGCAATACCGTTGTGCTTAAACACTCGACGCAAACCCCGCTGTGCGCTGAACGCATTGCGGAAGCCTTCCAAGAAGCAGGTTTCCCCGAAGGCGTGTTCCAATATGTGCATGCCGATCATGATAATGTCGCGAAAATGATTGAAGATGACCGCACGGATTTTGTAGCCTTTACGGGTTCAGTCGCAGGCGGCCACGCCGTCCAACATGCGGCGGCCAAGAGCTTTATGGGAGCTGGCCTCGAACTCGGTGGCAAAGATCCGGCTTATGTCCGCGCTGATGTTGATCTCAATCATGCTGTCGAAAATCTGGTCGATGGATCATTTTTCAATAGCGGTCAATCGTGTTGTGGCATTGAACGCATTTATGTGGATCGCGCTGTTTATGATGATTTTGTGGATGGTTTTATTGAACTGACCAAGGGTTATAAACTCGGTAATCCTCTTGATGCTGAAACAACCCTCGGTCCAGTGGTCAGCGCCAAAGCCGCCCAGTTCATCCGTGATCAAATTGCTGAAGCAGTTGAAGCTGGCGCAAAAACGCTTATTGATGAAACCCTGTTTGGTGAAGCCCAAGACGGCACACCTTATATGGCTCCGCAAGTTTTGGTTGATGTTGACCACACGATGCGCCTTATGACAGAAGAAAATTTTGGTCCGGTGGTCGGCATTATGCCCGTTGAAAATGAAGCTGAAGCCCTCCATTTGATGAATGATAGTGAATATGGTTTGACGGCCTCCATCTGGACCACTGATATCGATGCTTCCATTCGCCTTGGCCCGCAAATTGAAACAGGCACCGTTTTCATGAACCGCTGTGATTATCTCGACCCTGCTCTAGCGTGGACAGGTGTCAAAAACACAGGTCGCGGTTGCACGTTATCTACTTTAGGTTATGACCAACTCACCCGTCCCAAGTCCTTCCATTTGCGGACGGAGGTTTAAGGATGGCTGGCCAAAAAACACACGGCATGCTGAGTATTGATGAACTGCGCGCTAAAGTTGAAGCGGGCGATATCGAAACAATCGTCACCGTTTTTCCCGACTTATATGGTCGTTTGATGGGAAAACGGATTACGGCTGAGTTTTTCCTTGAGTCGGTGGCCCAAGCCGGGATGCACGCCTGCAATTATCTTTTCACCGTCGATATGGAAATGGAACCTGTCCCCGGTTATCAATATGCCAATTGGGAACAAGGTTATGGTGATTTCCATTGTGTGCCCGATCTGGATACGTTGCGGGTGGCAACATGGCTGGATAAATCAGCGCTTGTTTTTTGCGATACCTACGAAGAACATGCCCACGAACTGACCGCCGTTGCACCGCGCACCATGCTGATTAAGCAATTGCAGGCCGCGCAAAAAATGGGATATCGCGCCCTTGGTTCGTCGGAACTGGAATACTATATTTTCAAAGATTCCTATGATGACAGCCGCGCCAAAAATTATGTCAATTTGACACCGATTGGTGCATATATCGAAGACTATCACATCTTGCAAGGTCGTCGCGAAGAACCTCTCAACGCCGCCGCGCGCAAACATCTTTCGGCGAGTGGGGTACCCGTCGAATTTAGCAAAGGTGAATGGGGCCCCGGTCAACACGAACTCAACGTACGCTATGCTGAATTGCTAGAAATGGCCGACCGCCACACCATCTATAAACAATGTTTCAAAGATCTCGCGGATGAATTGGGGTTGGCTGTCACATTTATGGCTAAATTCGATCAAAAATTGGCGGGTTCCAGTTGCCATATCCATATGAGTTTATGGGATAGTGAGGGACAAGCCAGCATTTTTGACGGTGACCAAGCCTTAGGTGATCTGCCGAACTTGCCAACTTCCTCACCAGAATTTCGTTGGTTTTTAGGTGGCTGGCTGACCTATGCGCCTGAATTGATGCCATTCTTTGCGCCGACGGTTAATTCCTACAAACGCTATCAAGCAGGGTCGTGGGCTCCGACAGGCTTGGCGTGGAGTTATGACAACCGCACGGCTGGCTTTCGTGTGGTCGGCAAAGGTAAATCGCTACGCATTGAAACCCGGGTACCGGGCGCGGATGTGAATCCCTATCTGGCTTATGCGGCCTTGTTGGCTTCTGGTCTACAAGGTATTCGCGAGAAAATTGAACCGCCGCCGCATTTCAGTGGCGATGTCTATACCGCGACCGATTTACCCCAAGTGCCGCGCACCTTACCCGAAGCCATCGCTAAGTTGGAAGCAAGCGAGTTTGCCCGTCAAACTTTTGGCGATGCTGTCATTGAGCATTACCTGCACTTCTTCAAAACCGAACAAGCCCTATTTGAGCAAGCTGTCACGGATTGGGAACGCAGACGCTATTTTGAACAAATTTAATTAACGTGATCGTTTGTTGGAGATGAATTCCTTCGATGGCTCTGTTTGATTTAGAAAATCTAAAACCCATACCCACTTCGCGTATGTCTACGCGCAAGCCGATTATCATTGGTCACCGGGGCGCAATGGATGTTGCCCCGGAAAATACCATGCACGCCTTCCAAGCCGCTTTAGATGCGGGGGCCGATGGCATTGAATTTGATGTACAACGCACCACCGATGGGCATCTTGTCATATTCCATGATGAAGATATTGCCCGTACCTCCGATGGTCAAGGCAAGATGCCGCAAATGACCCTCGCTGAAATGAGAGCGCTCGATGTAGGGCTGTATTTTGGTGAGCAATTTCGGGGCACGCGTGTTTCCACCCTCATCGAATTTTTTGACTGGGTAAAGGGCAATGACCTGCTTCTATTTTTGGAAATGAAAGAACCCTTTCGTTTTCCGGGTATAGAACACGAAATTGCGGATTTGATTCGGCGCTATGATCTTTTAGATCGCCTCCAGGTGCGCAGTTTTTGTCATGCCCAACTGCATAATTTGCGTGTCTATGATCCTGAAATTTCGATTTCAGAATTGTGGTATAAACATATTCCCACCCAATGGGAAATCACCTATCGCACGCTGAATTTGATGCATACGCTGGTCACAGAGGAAACTATCGCCACCCATCATGATTTAGGGCGGACAGTCACGACATGGGTTGTGGATGATCTAGACGAAGCGCGTAATCTCATTCAATGGGGTATTGATGGCATCACCACCAATGATCCAGCCAAGCTGTTAACCCTCTTCGACACGAACGAAACGTAAAAAAGTGAGTATTTAACCATGTTAACTGATGCAAATTTATCGATAGCTATCCTCAATGGGTATCCCCGCAAAAGTCGGGAAAATTTCGATGCACAAGATGTGGGTCATCCGCATGATCTTTACATGCAAGCGATCCGCAACTATGCCCCCAATGCCACCTTTGACATTCTGTTCATTGCCGATGTGGATGATGCCCTGCCGACAGGTGCTAATCTCCAATCCTATGATGCGTGTATCTGGACAGGCTCCGACCTAACGATTTATCACAGCGATGATGAACGCGTCACCCGCCAAATTGATTTGGCCAAATCCCTCTTTAGCGCAGGCGTGCCCATGTTTGGAAGTTGCTGGGGATTACAAATGGCCGTGCTTGCTTCCGGTGGCGAAGTTCAGAAAAATCCCAAGGGTCGCGAATGGGGCATTGCCCGTGAAATCAAGCAAACTGCCGAAGGTAAAGCCTCCCAGTTGCTTAAAGGCAAACCCGAAGAATTTGACGGCTTTATCATGCATCTCGATGAAGTGACCAAATTATCACCGGGAACGACCCTGCTGGCGGTTAACGAACATACGCATGTCCAAGCCGTCGAAGTCCATCATGAAAATGGTAATTTTTGGGCAACGCAATATCATCCTGAATACAATCTCTATGAAATGGCGCGTCTTATCAAGGCCCGTTCTAAACCGTTGGTGCGCGAAGGTTTCTTCAACGAGGAAGAAGCTGTTTTGGATTATGCCAAGGATATGTTCGCCTTGTCTGATAATCTAGAATCCGAAGCACTGCGGACGAAATTCAATGTGGGCGATGATATTACCGATCAAAGTCTGCGCCAATTAGAACTCAGTAATTGGCTTGAATATCTGGTTATCCCCAGTTTAAAACGCTAAGTTTTGCTAATCCGGTGCTACCTGTCTTCTGATAGGTAGCCCTTTAACTTTATTGATCATTGCTGAAAGGAAAATTTAAAATGCGTCTTCAAGATAAAGTTGCGTTAATTACAGGCGCGAGTAGTGGGATTGGTCGCGAGACTGCCCTTTTATTTGCTCGCGAAGGTGCCAAAATTGTCGCGGTTGATGTCAACGACACAGACGGCCAAATTACGGTCGATGATATCCAGAACAATGGCGGTGAAGCCGTGTATGTTCATGCCGATGTCTCCGTTGCCGCGGATTGCGAAAATATGGTCAAGGTCGCTGAAGAAACCTATGGCAAACTTGATATTCTGTTCAATAATGCGGGCATTATGCACAGCCAAGACGATGATGCGATTGCGACCGAAGAAGATGTGTGGGATTTAACCATGAAAATCAACCTCAAGGGTGTTTTCTTGGGTTGTAAATATGGTATTCCGGCTCTCCGTCGCGCCGGTGGCGGTTCAATTATCAACACCGCGTCCTTTGTCTCAATTTTGGGGGCGGCCACTCCCCAACTCGCTTATACCGCGAGTAAAGGTGGTGTGTTGTCGATGACGCGCGAATTGGCCGTTATTCACGCCCGCGAAAATATCCGCGTGAATGCACTCTGCCCCGGCCCATTACGGACGGAATTATTGATGAAATTCTTGAACACCGAAGAGAAGAAACAACGCCGTTTAGTGCATGTCCCGATGGGGCGCTTTGGCGAAGCGGCTGAAATGGCCCAAGCCGCGCTTTATCTTGCTTCGGATGAATCATCTTATGTCACAGGCACCGAATTCATGGTAGATGGTGGGATTACCGCGGCGTACGTAACCCCCGAATAGGGATGGGAAATTAAGGCAAGATTATTGGATATACAATTTTCAGTTAAATTTGGGCTAAAAGATTGACAATTTTTTGCGCCCAGACTGATGTCTTGCTATAATTTCTCTTACTCTCCTTTTTTTTCTAGCATTTTTTTGGGAGCATTTTTTAGCAAAAGGAGGCCTAAAAGAATAATTACCAAAACGTTTTAGGGGCGTTTCCCCTAAGCATTTTAACCCCATGCTTTTCATTTTTTAGAGAGGTATCTCATGAAGAAACTACTTGTTCTCTTAGTTGCAGTTTTGATGGCCGCTAGTGTCATCCCCGCCGCTCCACAACATGAAGTTGTAGCCCAAGAAGAAATTGAAATCACATTCGTTCACGCTTTCGGTGATGAAAATCGTCAAAACCTTGTTTTAGATGTTGTTGCTGGTTTTGAAGAAACACACCCGAATGTAACCGTAAATGTTGAACCTAAGGGTAGCTATCGTGAAGCACTTGATACCGCTATGCTCGGTGCTGAACAAGGCGACGCTCCGCACGTGGTTCAAGTTTTTGAAGTTGGTACCCAACAAGCTCTCGACAGTGGTGTATTCATTCCGGTAAGCAGTGTGGCAACTGAAGAACAATTGTCTGACTTAGACGATATCATTGAACCAGTCCGCAACTACTACACCGTTGGTGAAGATATCTGGAGCCTTCCTTGGAACTCCTCCAACGCGATTCTTTATTACAATATGGATATGTTTGAAGCCGCTGGCATCGAAAATCCGCCCCAAACCTACGGTGAAGTTTTGGCCGCTTGTGATACGCTCATGGCAACCGACGGCTTAGACTTGCAAGGTTGCATTGGCTGGAACATGCACAGTTGGTTTGTTGAACAATGGGTTTCCGAACAAGGCGCATTGTTAGCTAATAACGATAATGGTCGTTCCGACCGTGCAACTGATGTTTACCTCGACAGCGAAGCCATGATGAATATTTTCACCTGGTGGCAAGAATTGGCTGACAAGGGTTACTACATCTACACCGGTACGTTGGAAGACTGGAATGGTTCTGATGCAATTTTCACCGGTCAACAAGTTGCCATGCACATTACCAGCACGGCTGACCTCGTGAACATCACCGAAGCTGGAACTGAAGCTGGTTTCAGTGTAGGCACTGGCTACTTGCCAATTCCGGATGGCACCGAACGCAATGGTGTTGTCATCGGTGGTGCCAGCATCTGGCTCACCGGCGGTCACTCTGACGCTGAATTAGAAGCCGCTGTGGCCTTCATGATTGAATTGGGTAACACCGAAAATATGGTTGACTGGCACATGGGCACTGGTTACTTCCCCATCCGCTATAGCTCCATCGAAGCACTCGACGAAGCTGGCTGGTTCGAAGAAAACCCGACCTTTACCACGGCTTTCGATCAATTAACCGAAACCGAAACAAACTTTGCCTCCGCTGGCGCTTTGCTTGGTACCTTCCTTGAAACCCGTACCATCATTGAAAATGCGGCTCAACTTGTCGTTGATCAAGGCGTAGATCCTGCTGACGCATTGGCCGAAGCTGATGCACTAGCTGATGAAGAATTGGGATTCTATAACGAGAGTTTTGAATAATATTTAATTCGTTCGTTTGAATTTCATTACGGTGGGATGGGAGTTTTCTCATCCCACTTTTCGCAAAGGATAGTGACGATGGATTTTTCATCGATTAATTCAATACTTGATCAAATATCAACCCCCGCAGGTATGTCATCCTTAGCTTATGGCGCAGTTTTCGGAGCCATAATGACGCTTTGGGTCTTCTGGTCGGCCAGTGGCCATCTTAAATTTCCGGGCTTTGAAAAACGTGCTATTCAGGTTGCATTAGGCTTAGGCGCTTTTATATATTTTTGGGCAATCTTTCGTAGGTTTTTTCTGAACATTATCATCGACCCCATCGGTATTCGTCTAAAATTTTTAGAATCACAACCTAATTTAATCGGCATTCATGTCAAATTTTTAGAATCCGAACGTCTCGGGACAACCCTGCTGACGTTTATTGCGACTCTGCTCATTCTGACAATTGTGCGCAGTCCTCAATTTCGTGAATTTCTCTCTTTGGCAACCCTCCAACGCCTGTTTGGTACACAAGAAGCATGGCTGTGGGGTGGAGCTGGGTTAGCTTCTGGGGCGCTCATTGGCGCTATCAGTTCCCAAATCTTAGCTGTGCCCATGAAGCATTGCACCTTTGAAGATGGCGTCGCCGCGCGTGATCAGCAAGTGGGTCTGTTGGTTCTACTTTTAAGTACAACCTTTTTGCTTGTGCCCGTGTGGACCTATGTGCAAAGAGGTCGCCGTATCAGCGTTGGAAACCAATCCACCAGCGGCTATTTTAAACATGGTTGGGTTGCCATCTTATTATTGCTCCCCACGCTCATCATTTTGGCTGTCTTCTTGTATTATCCAGCTTTTCAGGTGGTGGATGGCTCCATGCAACGAGCCTCAGTGCGTATCGGGGCCGAGCCAACTTTTGTCTGCTTGGATAATTATAACACCCTCCTCGAAAGCCGTCTGTATGCCTATGAAAATAGTCTGGCCGTCACCGCAAAAATTACCGCGGCGGTCGTTGTGATGTCGATGGCGCTATCCCTGATGATTGCTAATTTGGCTTATCAAAAGATTCGCTGGGCATCAATATATCGAACCTTGCTCATTTGGCCTTATGCGATTTCCCCCATTGTGGCTGGGGCGATTTTCTTGGTGATGTTTAATCCTCAGGTGGGGATTGTCAACTGGATGCTGGATGAATTAGCCCAGATAGGCATTATGAAGGATTTGTTGATGGAAATCTTTGGGACCACGCGCCCCGAATGGTTCTCCAATCCTAAGCTGGCTATTTGGGTTATCGTTGGGGCCTCCGTCTGGAATATTTTAGGGTTCAATATCCTGTTCTATATTGCCGGTTTGCAAAGTGTGCCGGAAGATTTGCTGGAAGCGGCTTCAATTGATGGGGCCAATTCTATTCAACGCTTCTTCTTGATTAAGTTCCCCTTGCTGTCGCCCTATACCTTCTTCCTGTTGGTGACAAATGTGACCTACGCTTTCTATGGAATTTTCGGTGTGGTTGATCGGTTAACGCAAGGTGGCCCACCAACGCCCGGTAATAGTCGCGCCGGGGCAACCGACGTCTTGATTTATAGCCTCTATGAAACAGCCTTCGTGGGAACCCGTAATAAATTAGGGATCGCGAATGCCCAGAGTTTAATTCTGTTCCTGTTCGTGGCGGGTATCACAATCATCCAATTCCGCATCATTGAACAGCGCGTTACCTATAGCGCCTAAGTAGAGGGAAAATTATGACAAAAACACGTTATTCGACACATTGCATGTTGATTTTTATCTGTTTTATATTGGGATTCCCGGCGCTCTATGCTTTATTGGTGGCGACGATGACGGCTGGTGAGGCGTTTCAATATCCCCCGCGTTTAGTGCCGAGTGATGATCTGTGGGGTAATCTGCAAACGCTGTTTGATCCTGATAAACAGAACTTTCAAATCCTTATTCGGAATACATTGGGTGCCGCAACGATTGTTGTTGTCGGCAAGACGCTTACTTCAATGATGGCGGGTCTGGCCTTTGTGTATTTCCGGTTCCCCGGCAAATGGATGGTCTTCTTCTTCGTCTTGCTGACCTTGCTCATGCCGACTGAGATTATCATTGTGCCACTTTTTAAATTGATGTTTGACTTAACCAATCTCTTTGCTGATAACGGCTTAGAAACCTTCCGTTGGAATAATAGTTTGCTGTCCATTACGGCACCGTTTTTAGCCAGTGCGACGGGTGCATTCCTCTTCCGTCAGCATTTCAGCAATATTCCCCGTGAATTGTTGGAAGCGGCTCAACTCGATGGCGCGAATCCCCTTCAGTTTATGTATCATGTCTTAATTCCGATGTCTTGGAATGTGATCGGGGCAATGGCTGTGATTCAGTTCATTTATATGTGGAATCAATACTTGTGGCCCGTGATTATTTTGCAAGATTCGGATCATCAGCTCATTCAACAGGGGCTCAAAAGTCTCGAAGTATTGGGCGGGCAAACCGATTTTGGTGTTTTGATGGCGGGGGCCGTGGTTGCTTCTATCCCACCAGTTATTGTCTTCGTCCTTCTCCAACGACAATTCATGAGTGGTTTCTCGCTGACCCGCGACAAGTAGTTGATAAAGCACTATCAAGTTATCGATATGATTTCTAAGAATGAGGCGA
>JBNLCD010000062.1:5072-14950 GCA_050303635.1 Anaerolineae bacterium | reverse complement strand
TTCCGTTAAATCCAACGGCCACCCAATTGGGTGGCCGTTTTTTTATGTGCATTTTGTAGATGACAGATTACGAACTCAAATTCATATAGTGGAAGTTTTCGAGACGGTCTGTACAACGCTTAATTTCACTTTGGCGTTGTTCATCCGACCAATCTAAAGCTTCACCGATAGCTATGGCTAGATCCTTTAATATGGCATGGTTAAGATGTCCCAAAATCGCGAGCAAACTCCGTCTCAGCACAAAATCTTCTAAGTGAACCAGTTTATCATTGAGAGCAATATACTGTACTTCACGTTTCGAATAGCTTCGCAAGTTGTCCAGCGGCGCATTCTCATCTTCTATAATGAATTCAGCGATGGCTTCGGCGCGTGTTCCATAGCGTTCAAGAAGATTTGTCAAATAGCTTGTGGGTAAGCCTGTTTGAGTTTGCAATTGTTCAAGCCATTGGGTTTGTATGGCCGGATCAGTCGGATAATTTTTGCCGCCACCAATATCCATCTCTTTGGTATCAGTGAGGCGTTCCAAGCCTAATTTTCCGAGAACTTTATCGGTGACTTGCTCGCCAAAGGCACGAAATGTTGTCCATTTACCGCCAACCAATGACAATACGGGAAAATGATCGGTTTCTGTCATTTTTATACTGTGATCACGGCTAATTTGGCCAGGTGTGTTGGCATCCATCGCAGGTAAAGGACGAACGCCTGTAAAACGAAACACAATATGCGATCGATCGATTTCAATAGCCGGGAAAACTTGGCGGATGGAAGTCAAGATATAATCAACTTCCTCTTCTGTGCAATGGGCTTCTTCGGGGTCTTCGATTGGGATATCCGTTGTACCCGCCATCACTTTATCAAGATAGGGGAAGAATAGCGTAATTCGGCCATCTTTGTTTTCAAAGAACATTTCACTGTTTGCGGTGGCTTTGTGTAATTCGGGATGGTCAATCATGATGTGTGAACCCTTGGTACCACCAATAAATCGTGTGGTCTCATCAAGATTCTGATTCACAAAATCAATCCACGGACCGCCCGCATTCACAATTACTTTCGGTTTAATTGTGAAAGTTTTTTCACTGACTTCATCATACAGGCTAACCTCTGCACCTTCGACTGACATAAACCGCGTGTAATTAAGGGCTCGTGCATTTTCATTGAGCGCTTCCGCATCCAAAATCATTTCTATACAGAGTTGTTCAGGGTTTTCAATCCAAGCGTCATAATAGGTTGCCGTGCACACAATATCAGGATGCAGTTGAGGCCGTATTTCAAAAGATTTTTTACGACCATGAAATGTGTGTTTCGGCATAGTACGCTGACGATTAGCATACATATCATAGAGTGTCAGGCCTGCTTTAATCATCAGCGCCCCACGATTGGATGTTTTATTACTCAAACCTAAAAATTTCAGAGGGGCATTGATGGTTCCACTCAGCCAGTGAAATATTGGAATCGTTGTGGGTAATGGATGCACAGCATGAGGAGCATGAATCAATAAACGGTTACGTTCATGCAGTGCTTCGCGCACGAGCCGAAATTCAGCATTTTCAAGATAACGTAATCCACCATGTGCCATATGCGACGAACCAGCACTAGCGCCCGAACAAAAGTCATTTTTTTCAACGAGTAAGACTTTTATATTCTGTAACGCCAAATCACGAAATGTCGCAATACCATTCACGCCGCCGCCAACAATCAAGACATCAACTTCTGGATTCTCGCTCAGGTCTTTTAGTGTTTCAGTCCTCATTTAGATTTGTAATCTCCTATCAATAACAAATATCAAGATAGTGCAAATTCTATGGATTAGATGAATGATGACCTATGCAAAAGGGGCAGACACTCTCAACTATAAAATATTTATGGGAGCGAAGATACTGTCTATTTG
Organism: Anaerolineae bacterium; assembly: GCA_050303635.1. Classification (GTDB taxonomy): domain Bacteria; phylum Chloroflexota; class Anaerolineae; order Aggregatilineales; family J027; genus JAKEEQ01. The sequence goes on along the minus strand of JBNLCD010000062.1, from coordinate 13,062 downwards.
AATAGGGGAGACATAATTAGGTAATGTGGCGCCAGTAATTTTTTCAACGAGTAAGACTTTTATGTTCTGTAAAACTAAATCACGAAATGTAGCAATACCATTTACGCCCCCGCCAATAATCAAGACATCAACTTCTGGATTCGCACGCGGTTCTTTTAATGTTTCTATCCTCATTAAATTATGTCAATCTCACCTCAATAACTTCAATACTGCATTAACTCTATTATAACATGCCGCCAAGGCAAGTTATTTGTTTTTGACCTGACGAATATCCTAAAAATTCATGATTTTTGCTATATTAATTATGAGAATTATTTATTAGTATAAGTATACTTGTATTACTATTCTTTATTGTAGTAAATATCTCCAAATTTAACATTCTCGCCTTTCGCTCAATTTATGGAGATTAACAACACATCGTTAAATTAACTTCTCTAAGGAGAAAAACACCCCATGTTTAAATTAGCTTTGCGTCTTAGCTTATGCCTTGCCGTAATAGTATTTAGCTACAGCTTCATTATTACCCCACCCTCAGCGGAAGCGGCACCATTATGTGTCAATACAACAGGCACAGGTGGTTGCTATACTGACTTGGTCACGGCTATTGGAGCGGCCAGCAGTGGTGATACCATTAGTATTGCCGCTGGCACGTATACAACAACCGGTTCTCAGGTTGTGATTGATAAATCATTGACTATTACAGGTGCCGGTGCAGGCTCAACTATTATTATGCCTACCGCTAATACAGGTGGCAGTGGTGATGGACAGGCTTGGATATTGGTGACCACTGGCGGCGTGCTCAATTTGAGTAATGTAACCATAGATGGAACTGGCTATTCCATTTTTAGAGCAATAATCGTTAATGGTGGCTCAAGCACCATTAATAACATTGCTATGCAAAATATCCGTCACACTAGCCAATATCTTGGTTTGGGTATTTCGGTTCAAGGTACAAGCAGTGCATCTGTTACCAATTCAACATTTAACAATATTGGCCGTATCGGGGCACATTTCCGGGGTCCAGGTGTCACAGGTACATTTTCTGGCAATACCTATGTTGGTAAAGGTTCTGGTGACTTCCTTGATTACGGTGTTGAATTTGGTGGTGGGGCTGTCGGTACCGTGAGTGGAAATTCCTTCAGCAATATCTACGGTGTTGCCGCTTCCGATGGTTCTACTTCAGCCGGCATGCTTGTAACGACCTATTTTGGCGGTGGCACCAATGTTACTGTCACAAACAATGTTTTTGAAAATAATTCGAATGGCATCGCCGGCGGTTATGATTTAGCAGATACCTCAGTGGTAAATGCCAGTGGAAATTGTTTCATTAATAATGGTTTGGGATTTGTTTCGAGTGGTGCTCTCGGTATGACTCTCAATGCCGCGAATAATTGGTGGAATTCTGTAACGGGACCCATAGTAGATGGTTTTAATGGTGTAAATTCTGATGTAGTTTATATGCCATTTTTGACAGCACCACCGGCAATCTGTGGTGGACCTGTCGCAGGCAATAGTGGTGATTTCCCGAATATCGGTATGGTAAAAATCAGTGTAGAACAAGCTCAACCGGCTTATGATTCGGCAGGCGGCAGTATTATTCGTCACAACGGTGGTCATGAGCTCTGGTTGCCGCATGATTATGATGGCAATGGCTTCGATACCTATGTTGTTACGGAAACGATGATGGTTGATGGTCGGCTGTGGGTTGGCATGTGGCTTGGTAGCCAAACTTATGGTTGGGTTCCCCTTGATCTGGTAACTGTCATTTACGATCCAAGCTAAGTTTTGATTGTCTAGAATGCAGTGTTGTTAGTGATTTAGAAGTTAAGGCAATCAAGTTTTCTAGTGTTTTATCAGAAGTTAAGCTGGTTTAAGTATAGGAGTAAACAAATGAACAAAGTCTCTTTAAGTAGATTATTTCTGCATATCGGCCTAAGTCTAGTGCTATTAGGGTTAAGTTATAGCTTCTTCATTACTCCGCCTTCGGCGGAAGCGGCTCCATTATGTGTCAATACTACAGGCACAGGCGGTTGCTATACTGATTTAGCAACTGCTGTTGCGGCGGCGAGTAGTGGTGACACTATCAGCATTGATGCTGGGACATATGCCACCACAGGCTCACAATTGGTTATTGATAAAAACCTAACTATCTCTGGGGCAGGTGCGGGTTCGACTGTTATTGTTCCGGGCGGAAGTACTGGTAGCAGTGGTGATGCACGTGGTTGGTTCTTAATTACCAGCGGAACATTCAATTTAAGTAACCTCACACTTGATGGATCAGGCTTCAGTATTCACCAAGCTATGCGTTTTAATGGTGGTAGTGGTAGTGTCAGTAACATAACAATCCAAAATATTGTTTATTCAAAATATATTGGCTTTGGTATTGCCAGCTATAGCAATGTTTCAGTTACGGGTTCAACATTCCAAAATATCGAGCGTGTTGGCGTCATCTTTTTTGGTACTGGCGTTACAAATGCTATCTATTCTGGTAATACATATGTTGGCAATGGTGCTGGCGATTATGTTAATTATGGTGTTGAATTTGGTGGTGGCGCGGTTGGTACCGTAAGCGGTAGCTCATTTAGCAATATATATGGTGTCGCAGTCTCAGATGGTTCAGAATCTGGCGGCATTTTGGCTACAACATATTATGGTGGCGGCACATCAGCTACGATTACTGGAAATGCTTTTGAAAACAACTCATATGGCATTATTGTGGGTTATGATACTGCTGATACATCAACCGCAAATGCCAGTAATAACTGTTTTATCAATAACAGCATTTTAGGCTTTGCCTCAAATGGCGCTAGTGGATTGACTCTAAATGGGGCCAATAATTGGTGGAATTCAGCTACTGGACCTGTTGTTGATGGTACAAATGGTGTTTCACCAGATGTTCCATTTACACCGTTCTTAACTGCCGCACCAGCATTCTGTGGTGGACCGGTCGCGGGCAACACAGGCGATTTCCCGAATATCGGTATGGTTAAAATCAGCGTAGAACAAGCTCAACCGGCTTATGATTCCGCCGGCGGTAGTATTATTCGTCACAATGGTGGTCATGAGCTCTGGTTGCCACACGATTACGACAGCAACGGTTTCGATACCTATGTTGTTACGGAAACGATGATGGTTGATGGTCGGCTGTGGGTTGGTATGTGGCTCGGTAGCCAAACTTATGGTTGGGTTCCCATTGATATGGTGACTATCATTTACGATCCAAGTTAAACTTTATAAGCATTCAATACAAAAGAGCCATTCGCGATTGAATGGCTCTTTTAGTTTCTACAAGACCTAATGAAAATCGTTACATCAAAGAACGATCACTATCCCGCTTCGTCAGTAAAACTTCCGCCGACATCATATTGCCTGTACGGATAAATTTAAGATTCACTTTCTGATCGATGCGTTCATCATTGAGAAGATTGATGAGATTATCTTGGTGTTGTAACGCGTGCTCGTCTAACGCGATTAATAAATCGCCCAGATACAAACCACCTTTTTCGGCGGGGCTATCAGTTTCAACAGCAATCACTAGCAATCCTGATTCGCGTTTTAATTCTTCAGCAACCGTCTCTGGTAATCGAACACGTTGGGTTTTCACACCTAAGAAGGCTTGTTCTTTCTTGATTTGGTCAAGTAATTCTTGCAGGCGTTTCGTGTTATATACGGCGGTTGGTGGTCGTTCAAGTTCATCCCAAATATCAGTTATTTTGGCGGTTCGGCGATCACCATCTTCCGTTTCTTCTTTGACTGAGAAAAGTTCGTCAACATCAGGGGTTACGAAAACTTGGCCACTATCGCGTTCTAGGGCAATCCAAAGTTTATCTAAGCGCTCATCACGCTTTGTATCTGGTCGAAATGAACGACGTCCGGTGATATCAAGAATACTTTTAGTATCAAGATCGCTTGCCGTTGAAGATTTTTTACCGACAGCATTTTCAAAGGCTTCAGCGAATTCAGTGACCGATGAATAGCGTTCATCAGGTGTTTTCGCCAATGCTTTAAGCACAACCGTATCTATTTCAGCAGGTACCGCATCATTTTCTTCGCTCGGCTTGGGGATATCTCCGTGCAGATGGCTATACATTAGATAGAAGGGTGAACCACTGCTAAATGGCAATTTCCCGGTCAACATTCGATAAACAACTACACCCAAGCTATAAATATCTACGCGATGATCGATAATTTGGGCTTGCCATTGTTCAGGTGCAATATAAGCAGGTGTCCCCAATAACGCGCTCATTGCACCACCGCGTGTTTCAGTGATTATCTTAGCGATACCAAAATCAACGAGATATGCATTCTTATCATCATCTAGCAAAATATTTCCGGGCTTTAAATCACGATGAATAATTTTCTTATCATGCGCATATTGAAGAGCACTCGCGACCTGCTTAAGAATTTTTGTGGTTAAATCAATATCAAATGGGGTTTCATCAAACATCGCATCCGAGAGACTTCCTCCCGGAATTAGTCTTAAAACAAGGTAAAGGTATTTTTCATGTTGTCCATAATCATAAATCGGCGTGATGTGAGGATGTTCTAATTTAGCAAACACTTCAGCTTCTTGTTTGAAGCGTTTGGCAAAGCCCTCTTGGTTCGCAAGAGCAGGCGCCATAATTTTGATAGCAACATCACGCTCAATATTGGTTTGATGTGCGCGGTAAACAAGAGACATGCCACCGGTACCCAATATTTTATCGAGTTTGTAGTGGCCAAAAATCTGACCAGACAATTTTGATTGCATAAATGTATTTCTCGCAAGTGTAACGGGTATTTGGTGTCTATAGTATACACGCTTGCATGAATTATGCCTAACATCTGACAAAAATTAACGATATGTCACTCGGCAGTTTTGGACCCTTCAGCTACAATGGATGATAGACCCCTTTTTTAGTTGCAGTTTTAATTTTTAGGAGTGTTAACAAAGTGGATATTCGTGGTAAGAACATCCTGATTTTAGGTGCCTACGGGCAAGTTGGTGAGGCAGTTTGTAAACTGCTACTGAATGAAGCACCGGCACGCCTTGTTGTGGCATCTTTACGTGAAGACGAAGCACGCGAAATTCAAGAAATACTCGAAGAACTTCGCCCCGATAATTCAATTGAGATTATTCCGGTCTGGGGCAATCTGTTTGTACGGACAGATATTAAAGACATTCACCCTCGTGAACTGTACTCTGACCCCAAGTTACGTCATCAGGTTATTTCAGATACTTTTGATAATCTAGATGAAGATACCCTCATCAACTCGTTTCTCTATCAAATCATTACGGGTACGGCTGAAGGATTAGGCAACCAACCCGCTGATATCGTTATTGACAGTGTAAACACTGCGACTGGCTTGGCGTATCAAAATATTTATCAAAAGACGCAAGATGTTTGGGCTGTGACAAAGGGCGAAGTTGAACTAAGTCCAGAAGATCAAGTCACCCGTATCGAGCAACTTATGATTGCCCAATATACCCCCCAATTGGTGCGCCATGTCCAAATTCTGTACCAAGCCTTCCGCCAAGCCCAAACCCAAGTATTTATCAAGGTTGGAACCAGCGGTACCGGCGGGATGGGTCTCAATATTCCATTTACACATGGTGAAGAAAAGCCGAGCCGCGTATTGCTGAGTAAGGCCGCGATGGCTGGTGCACATAGTTTGCTGATTTTCCTTTTAGCCCGCACGCCTGATGCGCCAACAGTTGTTAAAGAAGTGAAGCCGACCGCCGCTATCGCCTGGAAGAATATTGAATATGGTCCGGTTGGGGTAGGCAAGAACTATATTGATCTTTACGATTGCCCACCAAACAATGCTCTCCCGCTGAATGATGCTTTAGCCAAAACAACCACAGATTGTGGCGAACCCCTTGGGCGTAAATTAGAGCGTGTATATATTGATACGGGTGAAAATGGTGTTTTCAGCCTTGATGAATTTAAGGCTATCACCACGCTTGGCCAGATGATGTTTATTACGCCTCAGGAAATTGCCCAAGCCGTTATTGAAGAAATTTTCGGTGGCAGTACAGGTAAAGACATTGTAAGTGCCTTGGATGCCTCCGTGATGGGGCCAACCTATCGCGCAGGTTTCCTGCGTGAATCAGCGTTGCGCCGGATGGAACAACTCGAAAAAGAAAATGATGTGCGCAGTGTCGCCTTTGAATTCTTGGGCCCACCGCGTTTGAGTAAGCTCCTTTTTGAAGCCTATCTCTTTGAGCGCATATTCCCCACGATGGATCGCGTACTAGTTCCCAAACCGCACGAACTCAGTGAGATGTTATGGGAAGAAATCCAAAACAATCAGGATCTACGTGCACAGATGATCAGTATTGGCATTCCGATTTTGTTGCCAGATGGTGAACAAATGTTGCGGGGTCCCGTTATTAAAAGTCAGAACGCGTATGGTGGTTGGGTTGATTTAACACCAGAAAATATGGCGCTCTGGCAAAGCCGTTTCCTCGCCATTATTTCGGAAATTGATATGCAATTTAGTGCAAAGGTGACATCCAGTGAAGTGAATCGCGCATTCCCCGCCACCCGCGATTGGACGATGAATCACAGCTTTGATATTGGCGAAATTGCAGGCTGGATTTTCATTAACGAAGAAGGCGGGCTCCGCGAAAAGATGTAATTTCAGCACAAGTTGAAGTTAATGATATAATAGAATCTCCGATGAGGGGCACGCAAACGTGTGTCCCTTATTCGTCTCAATTAATCAACATAAAATTTGAAACTCTTATGCACATTTTAAGGATGATTTATGGTAACGCCTGAGCTTCGACAAACATTATTAGATGCCGCTTTAGATGTTCAGAAAAAAGCATATGCACCCTATAGTAATTATTTGGTGGGAGCGGCGCTGTTGACTGCTGACGGATCGATTTTTACCGGTTGCAATGTTGAAAATGCTTCATATCCGGCTGGCATTTGTGCCGAACGCACCGCCTTAGTAAAAGCTGTCAGTGAAGGCCATACCGATGATTTTGTTGCTTTATCTCTTGTTACTCGTAATGGGGGAACGCCGTGTGGAATTTGTCGGCAAATGCTAACCGAATTTAATCCAGAATTGCCAATTTTTATATATGATGGCCAGGGCCAATTAGTTCAAGAAACAACCTTAGATGACTTGCTTCCCCAAAGCTTTCGTCCAACTAGTTTAGAAAAATAATGGTTATTTACCATGCCACCTCAAGCCAGAACTTACAAAACCCAAGCCATTATCTTGCGGCGGAGTGATTTAGGTGAAGCAGATCGTCTGCTAACATTTATTACACCTGATCGTGGTAAGATGCGGGCCGTGGCCAAAGGTGTCCGCAAGCCCACTGCCAAATCAGCGGGGCATGTTGAACTTTATACCTTAGTGGAACTGGTGATTAACCAAGGGCGGGATTTACATATCATCACACAGGCTGAGCTTATTGAACCTTATCTACCACTGCAAAATGATTTAAAGCGCATTGGTTATGCAAGTTTGTTTGCTGAGCTTATTGATCGGTTTACGATTGATGAAATGGCACACCCTGAAGCATTTGATTTATTAAAATTGGGTTTAGGTTGGCTCTGTGAAGAAGAAATTGATCTGAAGCTAACCTCTCGTTATTACGAGCTCCATTTGCTGGGCACGATGGGCTACGCGCCCAGTCTATTTGATTGCGCAATTGGCGGTGAAACACTCACCGCCGAAGATCAATTTTATAGTGTGTTAGAGGGTGGGGTGGTATGTAGTGAACACGCGGCAGGTCATATCAATATGACCCCGCTCCCATTACCCATTTTTAAAATATTACGCCATCTCATGCGCAGTTCTTGGGACGCCGTCAAGATTTTGCAAGTTCCGCCCGCGTATCATCACCACCTGCAACGTATCTTGCACAATTCCCTGATTTATTTATTGGAAAAACGACTACAAAGTGTGGATTTTCTACGAAGAATTTCAGCACAATTCGATGATATTTAGCATTTTAGTCGTCGCGATTTACCCATTCAGCCGTCGGGGTAAT
>JBNLCD010000062.1:0-5062 GCA_050303635.1 Anaerolineae bacterium | reverse complement strand
CGGATCACTGACATTTGAATTCTGCATCGTCATAATGGGTTTGACTTCCATGTCATGCATACATTGAATTTGGCAAGACAGACGCATCACACCATATAAACCGCTGGGATCTTGCTTGAGACGGTTTTTCTCAGCAACAGTCATTATTTCGGGCTCACCCTCAACAACATTCACACGGCAGGTTGTACAGCGAGCATAACCACCACAGCGATGTAAAATTTCCGTGCCGCTATCTTCAATTGCCAGAACTAAACGTTTACCCTCTTCAACCTCGAATTCCTGACCATTTACAACTAATTTTGGCATTCCTGATAATCTCCTTTGTCAGTTATTGCCCGTAATTATAGCGATGCCCCACACTTTATCAAATCATTCGCGTTTGGCGCGAGAATATTTGATGATTTCTAATCAGGTTCTTATTCAAACTGAATACCTATTCAGTATTGCGCAGTAAATTTAACGCCAACTGAATGGCATTTTGCCCTAGTTGAAATTGAGAAATATCTACTTTTGCAAAGGGTAACCATTGTGGGTTTTGGCTCCATTCATCGTCTAAGATCGAAGACCGGAGTTCGCCTGAAGTAGCTTGGGCCAGATAAATGACTTTTAGCGTATGCCATTGTTTGCCGGAAGGGGTTTTAAAGAAACCATCTTCCGTATCTAATAATTGGTCAATCCGAATAGAGAGACCTGTTTCTTCCCAAACTTCGCGCTTTAAAGCGGTTACTATATCTTCCGCAATTTCAATGCCGCCGCCGGGCAATTCATAACGACCTGTATGGATATTGGTGAGTGCTAATAAATATCCATCTTGATAGATAATCGCGTAGGCTCCGGGTCGCCAGACTAACTTGTCATTTTCGAGTTCAACCTCGTCACCATCTAAGTTATAGCCAAGTACAGTTTGCGAAGATGTCATGCATCTACCCTTTCATATCACTCGAACCATTGTTGCTCTGGGATATGCTAACACCAAATACCTAATTGGTTTACCCTTGTTTGCGCTATAATAGCCTGACAATGAACTGAATTTAGTTATTTAACTTGATAATTTTTGAAGTTGTATTGGTATAGAAAAGGTTGAATAAATGGGATTTTCAATAGGTAGTGCCAGCCCGAATATGGGGCCACGTATGGCACTTGAGAACTTTGGCGATAAAGTCGAAGGACAAAGTTTTAACCTCAAAATTATTTGGCGTTTATTGAAATATATTCGCCCCTACCGCTCTCATATGATTGTTGGTTTTATCACAGTTATTATTCCCCTCGGCTTGACACTGCTAACGCCTTATCTGGTAAAGCAAGCCATTGATACCGCGATTTTGGACAATAACCGAAGCCGTCTAAACGAAATTGCGATTTACTTATTACTTGCTTTTGTCGGAATTTTTATCACGTCAGCGATTCAACGTTATACGTTGGGCTGGGTTGGACAACGTGTTTTGGCCGATTTACGCCAAGAACTCTTTGTGCATCTCCAACATTTATCGCTCGGTTACCACGATAAAAATATCATTGGGGTCACCATTTCGCGCGTAATTAGTGATGTTTCAGTGATTAATCAGCTTTTGTCCGAAGGCCTTATTACGTTATTGGGTGATTCCCTCCTACTCATCGGCATTGTAATTGTGATGCTGTCGCTCAGCCCGACCTTAGCCTTGGTAACATTTAGTGTCGTACCGCTTATGGTTATCGCCACAAATTTATTTGCGCGACGTGCCAAAATTGCATTCCGTGAGACCCGCGCCCGCATTGCCGAAGTCATCGGGAATTTGGCTGAAAATCTCTCTGGCATTCGTGTTATTCAAGCGTTTGCTCAAGAAGATTTATCGGTTGAACGTTTTGATGAAATCAATGCGGCTAACCGCGATGCCAATGTTGCCGCCGTCGCCTTATCTTTTATCTTTTTGCCAACTGTTGAATTTCTGGGAATGTTGGCTACAGGGGTTGTACTTCTCTTCGGAGGTCGCGCGGTTGCCAATGAAACAATTACACTCGGTATCGTGGTTGCTTTTCTCGCCTATGTCACGCGTTTTTTCCAACCTATTCAAGAACTCAGCCAGTTATACACCACGATGCAAACCGCGTTGGCGGGTGGTGAACGCGTCATCAACCTCCTCGATACAACGCCTGAAGTTGAAGATAAGACCGATGCTCAGCCGATGCCAGCTATTGTCGGTAAAGTGGAATTTAATGATGTGTCATTTGCATATAATGTAGAATCTGAAATTCTGCATGAAGTCAATTTAAGCATCGAACCTGGTCAAACGGTGGCATTAGTTGGGCCAACCGGTGCGGGGAAAACAACGATCGTCAATTTATTGGCCCGTTTTTACGATGTTACAAACGGTGCAGTTTTAATTGATGGGCATGATGTACGCGATGTCACCCAAAGTTCACTTCGCCGTCAAATGGGCCTCGTCGCCCAAGATCCCTTCCTCTTTGCGGGTACAATTGCCGAAAATATTCGTTTTGCTCAACCTGATGCACCTCAATCTGCCGTAGAAGAAGCCGCCCAACTCGCTAATGTCCACGACTTCATTATGTCGTTGTCTGATGCTTATGAGACGAAAATTCTTGAAGAAGGGGCCAATCTTTCAGTAGGACAACGGCAATTGATTTCCATTGCACGCGCTGTTCTGGCCAATCCCCAAATTTTGATGATGGATGAGGCCACTTCCAGCGTCGATATGGTGACTGAAGCGTTGATTCAAGATGCGCTTGATAATCTTTTGGCGGAACGGACGGCCATTGTAATTGCCCACCGTCTCGGTACGATTATCAATGCCGATTTGATTTGTGTGGTCCAAGATGGTCGCATTGTGGAACAGGGCAATCATGAAGAATTAATTGCTCAAGGTGGATTATACAAAACTCTATATGATCGCCAGTTTATTGAGATGGATGATTAGCTAGCCGCGCATTCTACGTCGCGCAAACCAAGAAGCCAACACCAAAACAAAGAACCAGATCACATATGGCCCAACCGTAAATAAAAGTATGTCGCCATAAAAATGTTCAGGCGTAATTATTACGGTGACAGGCAAGTCTGAGGTTTGGACTTCAACCGTTTGGAATGTATTTCCAACTGACCTTGCCCACCCGTAGTAAATGAGACTAAGGCTTACCAAGTCTATGATAGAGGCTAGGCTTACTCGTCGAACAAGGATGGCTATCAAAACACTCAATGTACTTGTAAGAAAAACAAGCCCTATATAACCAATGGCTACAAGCAATAAATCACCAACAAGTCCCTCCAAAGTTATTGCATTTTCCGGGAGGGGATAGGAAGGTCCCATTCTTTCTGCAAAAAAGTCAATATAAGTTGAGATTTCGTCGATAATCAAAATCAAAATATAAGTTAGGCCAATGCCCGCTTGTAAGGCCATCAAAACTCGCGTTTCGGTCCATGCGCCCCACAAATAATGCCAAACCCATTCATCGCCTGCTAATAATTTGGGAGGAGTACGTTGCCGATCAGCCATGATGGAATGCGCCGAATCACGCAAGGTTATTAATCCGGTTAGGACAAGCAATATTCCCAAAGAACCACTGATGACAAGATACGATTGGGTCAAATTCGGTAAAATACCCCCTAAGAACATACCCAGAAGCAGATCAAAACAACCCAAACAAGCGTTGCGTCGTTTCTTGGCTGGCAAATGATTGGATGGCTGCGATGTTGCCATAATTTTTCCACGACTAACTGATGCATTTATTCTACTATAGCAAGTTTCAGAAATTTGATGTGACTAGTCAGCTTGACAAGGGCCGACGGGCGCTGATATAGGCTAAGCGAAGTATGATCAACCAAAGCATAAACGGGATGATACTTAGAATCACACTTCTGATTGAAATCATGACGTCTGTGGGAACGTTTAGAAAAATATCAAGTTCATGTTGGACAAAAACAAACCAGATTGCTAAACACAGACTATTGAGCACGATGGTTGCCATGAATGCGGAATTTAAGCGACGTATCAACAAGGCCAGCCAAACGCCACTTGCACTTGTGAATAAACATACTCCTATATAGCCAACAATAAATAAGCCTAAGGTTATCCAAAAGGATTGTTCAAAATTTTGTGTGTTCGGATTCCGTTGATAGGGAAATGTGTAATAAAGCGTATTGCTCAAAACAAAATAATTTGAAGTAACGATGAAGATGAGAGCAAATCCAAATTGTAGGCCAAAGAGAAATTGAATATGGCTCCATGCTGAGCGCAGATAACCCCACACAATGAGTTTGTTCGGCAAATCTGTCAAACTCATCATTTGGTATTGCTCGGTCGCACAATCGCGCACAGTAAACCAGACAATATAGAGTGAAATTAGGAGGGGAATACTCAGAAGCGCTAGTCCACTGAGCACATAATAACCAGATTTAGAATAGACCCCCGTGGCGATGCCTTGAATAAAAAAACAGTTGCTAAAAATTCCCAGCATAACCCCTAAGGCGAGATTAAGTTGAAGCGCTTCGCCCTCAACCATTTTCGGTTGAGAGCGAAGTAAACGTTTCAGATGGGGATTAGGGGGCAACTGCCAATTCCACGTATTCTTTGCCGACGCGATCGGTCGGATCGACTTCGAGGATTGTTTCGGCAATTTCACGGGTGAGTTCAGCTTTATATTCAGCATCACTGCTTGACCATGTCCGCGATTTAATTTCCAGATAGCGGTTTTGGGCTTCAGGGTGAAGAATCGTGTCATAGTTTACATAGAACAAGACACCCTTGTAGTGAATATGCCAGCGTTGGCGTTCTTTATGGATGGCACGTTCGCCACTTGCCCCAAAGTATTCACGATAGAAACGTAAGGGGCGGTCAGCCTCGCTATAGAACTGAGATTGTGAGAGCAGAATCGCTTCATCAAATTCACGTTCCTTGGAGGATGTATAAGTTAAACGTGAACGCACTGATAACACTTCACCATCTTCATCGAGTTTATCATCTTCACGATAGCGAACCCGTGCATCATCGCCTTCAAAGAAGAAATACGTATCATATTGACGATAACGGGTATGCTTCACAATTTCGACAGTCGGATGATTCAGCAAGGCATC
>JBNLCD010000061.1:0-15190 GCA_050303635.1 Anaerolineae bacterium | reverse complement strand
GATCAACTCAGTCCCCATCCAATTCTATGGGGCAGGACTAAACCAAAACTCATTTTAGATAAATAGTTCTGATTAGAGAATTAATCCTCTTTCAGATTCTCCAGAATTGCGTCGGTAAGCATCCCCAGCTCATTATAGGCATAAATTAGGGCTCCAACTTGCGCCGGATATTTCGTCTTTTGAATGGTGGCTCCGGGTGCTAAATCAAGAATCTTTTGCATAAATGGATTCATCAAATAATCACCGGATTTAAAAGTACCACCGACCATCCCGACGACAAATTCCTCATCTGTCATACCAAGGCGGCGAATGACGGCGCACACCCCATCCCCTAAATCAGCCCCCGCTTGATGCAGAATCCGTTGCGCTTCTGGATCGCCCTGTTGCGCACATTCAGCTACGCGTTGCCCAAAACTGGCGATACCAGTTTTCAGATCTTTCATAAAATCATCGCCATAGATGAGGTTGATGAGTTCCGTGCCGTCTGCAACTTCATAGTGTTTCAACGCGGCTTGGTAGATGAGGTCCGCGCCCTCAGTTAAGCGACCATCCCAGTGGCAAATGGCTTGTTGCAAACCATGTAAACCGACCCAATAGCCACTGCCTTGATCCGCTAAAATATAGTCCCAGCCCAATGCCTTAATACGTTCACCAGCGGCATTCACCCCGAAAGTTGAGGACCCTGTCCCTGAAATAACCGCCACGCCCGGTTGACAACTAGTGGCCGCCGCCCATGCGATGACAATATCATTTTCCACGCGGACGCGATCGCCAAGGCCAATTTGCGCGGCTTCTTCGCTCATGACTTGCTGGTCGTAGTCATTATTGACGCCAGCCAACCCGAAAATGGCGAATTTGCAATCATCCAAAGTTTTGCCGGCTTGGGCGACCGCTTCATCAACGGATTCTTTCAGCGCGCGTCCGGCTGATTTACGACCGACGGCATGATAATTTGAGGCAGTTGAGGTTGCTCGACTGAGGATATGCCCTTCTTCGTCGGCAACAATTGCGGCTGTTTTGGTGCCGCCCCCATCAATTCCAATCACATAACCCATTTTTGTTTTCCTTAAAAGATTATTCGCTATAAATTCATGGCGCTATTATAGCCAAAATCCACTAAGACGATAATGGGCAGGACAAATGAATTTAGCCTGAATGACGGGCGCGTACATGTTCTTCCATAGCGGCGCGACCATCCGGATGCATTTGATTTAGATTTTGCATCATGCGCATTTTGGCTAAGGCGGTGAGATTGGAGTTTAGAACAGTATCCACAGCGAGTTCATATTCATTGGCTTGCGCGTGATGGTTGGCCCGTTGCCAGACCTGCACATAATTACTGCGCCACGAGGCTCCACCATGTAAACCACCAGCCCACGCCCGTGCACCTTCAGCCCAACCGCCCGATGTATCATGGCTGACTGTCACATTTTCAAGATCGCCATCCGTTGCATCATAAGCTGGCCGTTGGAGCATGTTGCTACTGGTTTCGCGCCGTTGTGAATCATAATTAAAGAGAGTTGCTAAGGGCATAGAGGTATGCGCGGCCAGTGCGCGGCCACCCAGTGCACCACCGACTACGCCCGGTAATAAACCAATCCCTGTCATGCCGCCAGCCGCTCCACCCGCACCTGCGCCAACCCAACCACCTTCATCGACGACATCAAGCTCATATTCATAAACGGTTCCGGGCGCAAAACCTGCACCCGAAGCGGACACCACATCTGATTCCACCCGGTGATGGGTGGCATTAATTTGATCATTTTGATTGCGACGATTATAAGCGCGAATCATCTCCACGTGCTGGTTATCAATACCGGGCGATTGGAAGGTCACAATCCGGCCAATCAAGCCCGGATATTCAGCGGCAGAAAGTTGAGCAAGAGCACCGCCTAAACTATGGCCGGTCACATCAATTTGACCTTGTCCCATAAATAGATTGGCCATTTGCTGTTGGATAATGCCTTGATTCACCGCAAATTGATACGCGCCAACCCCAGCCGGATTCGTGTCATCAATTAGGTCTGCATCGTCATCCGTTCCGCGAAAAGCCAAAACCGGACGCATATTTACATTGCGAGCGTTGGGTGAACCGAGCGGGGTGGTTGTCGCTGGATTGACATTTTCTTCATTTTGGAGAGGCCGAAATGCCATCATGGCAAAACCACCCGTCCCTTGCACGGCATTGCGTGATACTGGTTCATAACCATGATTATGTAACCACATCACATCTTGGGGTGTGAGCGCATCTTTATAAGCCAAATTGTGCGCCATCTGTTCATAGACCACATCTTGGTTGGAAATATTGCTCGTCGCGTTCAAGATTTCTTGGCGATCCATTTGCACATCAGGCGAATCAGTGTCTGCCGTATTTTCTTGCGCAAGCAAGCGCCGCACATAGTGATTGCCATGCGTTTGCTGTAATTGTAAGATTTCCCGTTGGCTAAGTCCAGCCGTTGAACTGGTTATGTCAGCTGAAAGAGAAGGCGGTGACGTTTTCAGATTTGGGGATGATTGCTGAGTTTGGTTCGATTGTTGCGTCGATTTAGTCAGGGATTGGCGAGTCATCAAATAAATCCAAACACAATGAAAAATAGTATCCTAGTTGATTTGAGTGTATAGGATTTATAAATTTCGGGCAAATAGGGCTATTAAACAGGAGAAAAAGGCCACAGCATACTGTGACCTTCCATAATATTAAGGACGGAGTTTAGCGTTTGAGTGTCCACGTATCGCCGGCATATACGGTTTCAACTAATTCCTGGGCACGTTTTTGCTCCCACACACTCAAACTACTGACGATAAAGTCTAAATCAAATGTTTCGGCAAACGATTTTTGCAAGGCGTGAGCCACATCGCCCCATTCAATGCGCTGACCGACGACCCGTTCAATCGTCGTGGCTCGTTCAATCACATGTTCATGCGCAGTTTGACGTTCGGCTTCATCCTCATAAGCCAATACCTCGCAAATCCGGCTCACATCACCATAGAGCGGCAATGTGCCATGTTGCAGAACTGTCGTCTTACGACGGACTTGGGCACTGCCAATCAGTTTATGGCCATTTGCCGTGACTTCATAATCCGACGGAACCTCGAAGCAAACGGCACCCGTCGCCCGTCCAGCTTCTTCACGAGACGTAATATCTGCCGGCACTGCTAATTTTTCCAGACCACCCAACAGAGCCGAACTGAGGCGGCGATAACTGGCAATAACGCCCCCGTGCACAATAGGATTATCTTCAGGAATGGCCACACTATAAGTCAATTCATCGATATGTAAAATGGCTTTACCACCCGTTGGTCGCCGGACAATATCCCAACCAAACTCAGCTAAGCGGTCCATATCCACATCTCTGAACTTTTGGGCATAGCCGAGTGATAAACAGGCAGGTTTCCAATCATAAAAACGCAGGGTGGGGAAATGATCTTCGCGACTAACTGATTCCATAATGGCTTGGTCAACTGCCATATTTTCAGGGCCGCTCCGGGTTTCATCATAAATTACGCGCCAGCGAGGCATGTGCATTTCTCTTTCTAAACAAGATCACCATATTCCTATTTTAACCAATCTTGTCTAGTGGGACGGCATGGTGACTCTTTGACTAATATTGTTTTCACGGACGGGATGTATCCCGTCCCTACATGAGTCTGCTCGAAAACAGAGTTTTGTAGGGACAGCATACATGCTGTCCGCTGATGCGACAGATACCCAGCAGTTTATTTGTCACCTCCATTCAGTGGAAGTGAGTTTGCTCATTGCCAAGTTTTTTGACATGCCTTTGTGTACGAAAAAGCGAATAAATCTTTTTGAACTTCATGTAAATCTAAATGCGGGTTTTGGCGTGCGACAGTGTATGTTGAATAGATTATTCATGTATGGGAATGAGTGTTTTTATATGCAACATTTAGTACCCCAAAGTTGGGTCATGAATCCATTTTTGATTCATTTGCGCCGCCAACCACCGCAAGCGAATCGCCAGTTTTATCGGGCCAGTTTGGGAATCGCGATTATGTGGCTGATGCTCGGTAGCGTAGCCTATCACTATCAACTTTATACCTTGCTCGAATTCGGCTGGTGGGTGGGTTGGCTGATTTATCTGGCGGTACCACTCATCTTAGCGATGGCGTCGGCCATGTTAACGGTACAGGAAATTCAAACCGGACACTTCGAGCTGATTTCAATTACGCCCTTAACGGCGAAACGCATTGTCTGGGGATTTATTTTCTTTGCTTTGCGACGGATGCGGTTATGGGTTGCGCTGATGATCGGCAGTTTACCACTGATGCTGATGAGTGCTTTTTATAAGTTTACAGAATATTCGTTTGAAGCGGCTTATCATAACCCGGCCCGCGTGGGCACGTTGCCAACCGCGAATGATATTCTCGGATTATTGTTGATCTTTAGTTTACTGCTTATCTTCTTCTGGTTTTGCGCCTTATTAGGCACCGGCCTAGGTGTCAGCATGACGTTGCGGATTCAGAAAGGTGGCTTAGCCGCGATTGCCGCGTTATCAATGATGAGCCTCAATCTCTTGATCCTCATGACACCGCTGATTATCGCCTTTTCAGCACCAACTGTCTTGCGCATGACATTATTTATCTGCGCACCGAGTGATTTTTTGCTTCTCATGCCTATGCTCTGGACAATGGTCTATCGTTTGGGCCAATATTGGGTACGCGCTGATGATGATTTTTATACAGAAGGACTCGTAAAATTTGAATCCAAACGAACTCGGACAATTCCTGTTCAAAAATTATCCTGATTTAGAGCCAGTTTTCCCGTTGAAACTGATTGGTGCGGGCTTTAGTAGTTGGGTCTGGGAGACGGCGAGTGGGTATGTGGTGCGGTTGGCGCGACAGTCCGACATGAATTTTGCATCTGAAGTAAGTTTGCTGGAAAAACTTGCTTCAGAATTACCCATCACGATTCCGCAACCGACTTACTATCATGCGCGGACGGAAAACGCCCCGACTGAATTACTGATTTATCCAAAATTGAGTGGTTATACCCTTGATGAAACACGCCTAGCCACGCTGGATCAGCAAAAGCTAGCCCATCAACTCGCTGAGTTAATGGTTATTTTGCATCAGTTACCACCCCGTAATATTTTGCCGGAAAATTCCGCCAACGTAACTTATGCAGATTTGGTTTCAACAGCTATGCCTGCTCTCCAAAAAGATTTGACGACCCGCGAATATAAAGCGCTTGAGAATTGGCGGGCTGAATGGCGGGCTTTGATTCCGCCTGCTGAACAGGTGCTTATACATGGTGATTTGTGGTACGGCAATTTATTGTTGGATGAGGCCGGCAACATAAGCGGGATTCTCGACTGGGAAGCCTGTCAGAGCGGTGATCCTGTCCGTGATTTTGCCCCGCAATATTATTTGGGTAATGACTTTGTCCAACACCTGACCACAGCTTATGAAAATCTTGGCGGCAAACTTCCGACTGATTATATCGAGCGGGTTAATCATTATCGGATATTACGGGAATTTGAAGGATTGGCTTATGCAATTAACTATGACGATGCTGAGGAATATGCCGATGCTTTGGCTAAAATTCGGAATTTAGAGAGCGCAGGTTATCCGCTGGCTCGATTTTTTGTATAATTGAACGAGGGCAAATACTGAATAAGAAATAGGCCAATGGAACTGAGTACCTTGAAAAATATCGGTCCCGCCACCATTGAATGGCTTCATGAAGTAGGGATTCATTCGGTTGAAGAGTTGCAGAATTTAGGCACTGTGGGAGCTTATGTACGCCTCAAACAAGCCTTTCCTAAAGCCGTTTCGCTCAATGCCTTATGGGGCTTGGAAGCGGCGCTGACCAATACCGATTGGCGCATGCTCACACCTGAACGTAAAGCTGAATTGAAAGAAGCTGTTGCCCTAGCCTTAAAAAAATAATCCGCTGAAGTTGATAATCTTTTGACAACACGACTCATTTTGACCCATGAAAATGCTGATTTTGATGCCATTTCGTCATTGTTGGCCATGCATAAGCTGGACCCCACCGCCATTCCCGTTTTGCCCCAACGGATTAATCGCAATGTGCGGAATTTTATGACGCTCTATGCCAAGAGTTTAATTCCGGCCCGCCAACATAATGATCTCCACCGCCAATATATTGAATTGGTTTATGCAGTCGATACCCAGACATTTAATTCTGTGCGCGGTTTGCGACCCGATACGCCGATTATTTATATTGACCACCATGCCCTTGATCATGAATTGGCTCCCCATGAATCTTATGAAGGCGATGTGGTCGGCGCGAATGTCACGTTGTTGATTGAGCGCATTCAGCAAGAAGGCATCAAAATTACTCCCCAAGAAGCAACCTGCTTGATCTTGGGTATCTACGAAGATACGGGCTCCTTGACGTATGGTTCAACCACGGTGCGCGATATGCGGGCGGCGACGTGGTTATTTGAACGTGGCGCGGACTTAGATAAAGTTCGTAAATTTCTGAGCCATCCTCTCACCGAAGATTTGTATCCAATTTATGATGAGATGCTCAAAACAACGCGCATCGAAGATATTGCGGGCCATCCTATTTTGATTGCTACCGCACAGACTGGTCAACAGGCACCACATTTAGCCGCACTCACTCAGAAATTGCGCGATTTATATGACCCCAGCGCGCTCATTTTATTAATTCAAATGGGCGACAATGTGCAATTTATCGGGCGCAGTGGTGTGCCCGCCATTGATATTGGCGAACTAGCCCGTTATTTGGGCGGCGGTGGCCATCCACGTGCCTCGGCGGCCATGATTCGACGTGCTCATTTAGAAGATATCTTGGTTGATGTCCGCGCCCAACTTGAACGCATTGTACAACCGATTGTGCGCGTCAGTGAAGTGATGTCCAGCGGTCATATTTTTACCCTATCCGCCGATCACTCGATTGCCCAAGCGCTTGAAATCACTAAACATACCAGCCATGAAGGCTATCCTGTCTTGCGCGATGGTCAAGTGATTGGTCTGTTAACACGGCAAGCCATGACCCGTGCCCAAAATCATAATTTGATACATCAACCCATTACGGCCATCATGAAAGCGGGCGAAGTGTATGTAAAATCCACGGATTCAATGGAATATCTCCGCAAAAAGATGATGGAATCCGGCTGGGGGCAAATGCCTGTTTGGGATGAAAAGCTTGGCGTGATTGGCATTGCCACGCGAACCGATCTGATTCGCTTATGGAATGAATCCTTGACCCAAGCCAGTCGAGGCGGGATGCTCATCGGTAAACTTGAGCAATCGCTTCCGCCTGAACTTTGGGATTTAGTGATGCTTCTCACCCGTACCGCGCAAGAGCAAAACGCGGGACTCTATCTCGTGGGCGGTTTTGTGCGCGATCTGCTGTTAGATGTCCAGAATCTCGATATCGATTTTGTGGTTGAAGGCAATGCCATTGAATTTGTTAATCATCTGCATGCCAACTTGGGCGGCGATATGCGCCAACATAGCCGCTTTAACACCGCCAAATGGCTATTAACTCAAGAAGTAGCCGAGGCCTGCGATTTTGCAGAGATTCCCGAAGCGTGGCCCACGCAAATTGACTTTGCGACGGCCCGCACCGAGTTTTATGACCGTCCCACGATTCTGCCGACGGTGCGCGAGAGTTCGATTAAGCTCGATTTGCATCGGCGCGATTTCACGATTAACGCGCTGGCGATTCGTTTATCACCCGAACCCGCCGGTGAATTGTTGGACTATTACAATGGCGAACGTGATTTACAAGATGGTTTTATCCGCGTGTTGCATAGTTTGAGTTTTGTCGATGACCCGACCCGTATGTTGCGCGCCATCCGCTTTGAGCAACGCCTCGATTTTGAAATTGAGCCGCGCACCGCTGAATTATTTTCCGCCGCGTTACCGCTGATTCAGCGTGTTTCTGGCGACCGTTTGCGTAATGAACTCAATCTCATGCTGGCCGAACGATTTCCACTTCGTAATTTACGGCGGTTGAGCGAAATGGGTATTTTGCACGAACTGCATCCGCGTTTACGGGTAACACCGTGGATTGAATCAGCCTGTCAGGCCGTGGTCAATTTTCGGCGATCACCTCGCTGGGAATTATCGGATGATTTCGATAATTGGCGGGTCTCCCTCTTCGGACTTTTGATCCTCGATTTCACGCCCGAAGAACTGGATGATATTGGGCAAAAGCTTGCTCTGGCGCAGACAAACCTGCGTCATTACCGTGCCGTGCAGACCATCTATTCGACCCTCCAAAACTTGCCGCCGGATGCCAAACCGAGTCGGCTTTATGAACTTCTGGGTGGTTTTGGCGATGTTGAATGGATTATCCTATGGGCAGGCTCGGTTTATGCCTATCAACGTCAATTGATTGAAAGCTTTGTGAATCATTGGCGACATTTGAAACCCAACTATGACGGCAACCAACTCATTGCAATGGGGCTGAAACCGGGACCCGTTATTGGAGATATTCTTGACGAGTTGCGCCGTGCGTGGCTCGATGGCGATATCACGACAATCCAAGAAGAAGACCTTTTGGTGCAAAAACTTATCGCCACCTTGGAAAGTTAATGACGCATGAATTTTGACGACCTATCGCGTTTTCAAGTCCAGCTTGATATAAAATTTCGTGTCGCTGAAGAAAGCGATTTACCTCTGCTTGAATGGCACGGGGAATTTACCCATTTCCGCAACTTGTTTCGCCTAACCTATGAGGGACAAGTGCGCGGCGAACGTCTGATGTTGTTAGCGGATGTGAATGGTTTTCCAGTGGGTCAGGTCTTTTTGCTGTTTAATCAAGGCACGGTGTTATTTCAAAATGTCTTGCGTCGTAAAAATAATGCCCCGCGTCAACAGCGTGGCTATATTTATGCGTTCCGGGTGATGAGCCATTTACAAGGTTTGGGAATCGGGACGCGTCTCATGTACGAATCGGAAGCAATCCTCATGGATCAAGGTTGTACATGGGCGACTATCTCCGTCGCCAAAGATAACCCCCGTGCTAAAAAACTCTATGAACACCTGAAATACCAAGCCTATCTCGAAGATGAAGGCCGTTGGAATTATGTTGATCATACGGGTAAAGTGATTCAAGTCCATGAACCCTGCTGGATGATGGAAAAGAAACTCATTCGCGCCGAAAATCCAATTTTGGGAGATCAAGCGTGATGCCTGAAAAATTGAAAATGTATGGCCATCCCGCTTGTCCCCAAGTCCCGCCTATGCGCGGTATGCTCAATCAAACAAACGTTGATTACGACTACATCAATATTTATCAGGACGACACCGCCCGTGACTTGGTGCGTAGCATCAACAATGGCTATGAGAGCGTGCCAACTTTTGTTTTCCCCGATGGCTCGACGCTCACCGAACCGTCGCCACGTCAAATCCAACACAAATTAGAAGCATTGGGTTATCAGGTTCCTCTTAAGGCTAAATTGATGGCCAATTTAAGTTATTTACCGATGCTGATGATGGTCTTGGTCGTGCTCTGGGGAATTTTCGATTTTCTAAGCGGATTGTTGTAATAGGTCGCTTTGCGGCTATTTTCCACTATCACTGAAAAAAGATTACGAAATAATTACGTCTCCCGCCAGAGTTTTAATCAAAAATTTATGAGCATAGAGTTGCATTTTCAGAGCGCACTAGCTATCATGAACAAGTGGGATTGTGCCAACAATCTTTCGCTTAGTAATATTGTTACAAGTTCCTCTTGGAGGCTTTTTCAAATGTTAAATAAGTTACGTTACTTGGTTGTTGTAGTTGTCTTATTGGCAATTGCCGCACCTTCTTATGCTAGCGTTGTTCCGACAACCCAAGCTGTCCCTGGTCAATCAGATGCTACGCAAATTGTCGTTCCGGCTGGCGAAAGCATCAAAGTTGGTTTGGCTACTGACTTGTCAAATGTTATTCCTGAACCCGGCGCAGACATCCGCAATGGTGGTTTGTTGGCCGTTAAGGAAGTTAACGACAACGGTGGTATTCAGGGTTTTACTGTTGAATTAGACGTACAAGATGACCGTTGCGACGGCGCTGATGCAACCAACGTTGCTAACCTTTTCGCCGCTGATCCACAAATTGCCGCAGTCGTTGGTCACGTATGCTCTGGTGCTTCCATTCCGGCTTCAGCTATCTACAATGATGCTCGTATCCCGATGGTTTCACCGAGTTCCACCGCCGCCGCATTCACCGCTTCCGGTTTCGACGTAGTTAACCGTGTTGCTTTCACCGACTCCGCTCAAGGTGTTGTTGATGCACGCTTCATCTACGATCAATTGGGTGCCCGCAACATTGCTCTCTTGCACGACAATACTGACTACGGTAAGGGTTTGGCTGACGAAGTAAAAGCTGAATTCGAACGCTTAGGTGGTACGGTTACCGCATTTGAAGCTATTGATCCAGAAGATCAAAACTACCGTTCAGTTTTGACTGACCTCGTTGAAGATGCTCCAGAAGTTATCTTCTTCGGCGGTTACCAAACTCAAGCCGCATTGTTGGTTACCCAAATGCAAGAAGTTGGTTTAGAAGATGCAGTCTTCTTCAGCGATGATGGTACTTACACCCAAGCTTATATTGACCAAGCTGGTGAAAATGCTGAAGCAAGCTACGCAAGCTTTGTTGATAGCTCCTCCTTCGCTAATGCAGATGCTAACGACGCTTTCGATGCCGCTTATGAAGCTGAATTTGGTGTATTGCCCGACGATTTGGGGCCATTCCACGCTCACACTTATGACGCCGCTATGATCATCTTGCAAGCTATTGATAAGGTTGCAACCGTTGATGGCGACGGCAACTTGGTTATCGTTCGTGAAGAACTTATCCAAGCTATCCGTGATACCGAAGGCTACGAAGGTTTGACCGGTGTATTGTCCTGTGACGATCACGGCGAATGTGGTGCTGGTATCATTGGTGTTAATGTTGTTGAAGGCGGCGAATGGCTTGCCGTTGAAGTACCAGAAGGTCTCCAATTCGGCGAACCCTACATGATGGACGATATGATGGGTGAAGACGAAATGACCGATGACAGCATGAGCGACGACGAAATGTCAGATGATGAAATGTCAGACGACAGCATGAGCGAAGATGATATGGGTACTGAAGAAACCGCCACGGAAGAATCCGAAGGCTAAACCCGCCCATTTTCTTCGACTAATTTTGCCGTGTCCTAAGTTTTAGCATGGCAGAATAGACACGAATACGTTAAGATTTGACGGTGTTCCATGTGAACACCGTCTTTTTTTGGTATATATTTGGTTACCAAAACTGATAGCCTGTTTTAGACACACGTTTTTCAAGATTGCGCTATCACTTAGTATTCGTTACCGAACTTATTTTTTGTGGAGTGCTGACTATATGGCACGCATGTCAAGTCGTCAACGACAAATAACCCAAATTGCCCAAGTTCTGCAATTCGATAAACACAGTGGTCGCTTCTTTGCGATAGGCGCTATTTTAGCGGTGTTTCGGATGCTGTGGGTAATTGGCCAAACTTCTGGCCTTTTTGGCCAACCCGCCGACCAATGGATGTGGGATTTTGAAAAAGGTCTAGGGACCTTTATCTTAATTTATGCTCTCCTTGGGTTTGTGGCACTTATGGGGACTTTATATCTCAAGCGTATTGCTGAAGATAACGAGCCCATCACCCCTATCGTTAGTGATTTTCTGGGGGTTGTCTTTTTCCTGCTCCTCGCTGAACGTGTCTCGCAATCTGTGATTGCAGATCCGCGTGAATTTGCGACATGGGCCGGTTTCCTGCGCGAAGGCATTATTCAAGGTGGTGTTTATGCCTTGATTGCGCTGGGGTATACCTTGGTTTATGGTATTCTCTTCATGATTAACTTCGCCCACGGGGAAGTCATGATGCTCGGTGCCTATGGGGGCTGGTTTGCGCTCATTTTCATCACCGATGGTGAAACCCGTTCCTTCGAAGCCGGTTCTGTACTGGTGGCGGCGTGGGCGGTCCCGCTCTTTATTGGGGCCTTATTCTTACCGATCGATGATTTAATCACGCGCTTTACAACCAAGCAAAGTCCAGTGGCAGGTCCACGACAGGTCTTTATGTGGCTCGGCTTGCCGGTGCGCTTCTTACTTGGGGCGCTGGTGGGCTACGGTGTACTGGTCGGTTTAGGTCAGGGTGCCCCGCATATTCACTTGATTGTGATTACCGTCGTTGGGTTATTGGTGGTAACCGGGGTCGGGATGCTAACTTCCAGTTTTGTGGCCGTTTTGCTTGAACGGATTGCTTATCGTCCGCTTCGCAAAGCACCCCGCTTAACCCCGTTGATTAGCGCGATTGGGGCCTCGATTTTCCTCCAACAAGTGGCCCTCTTAGCTTTCCCTGAAGAACAACCCTACGCAACCAAACCTATTTTGCTGAGCGAGCCCGCCACATTCCCCTTGTCCTTAGGGAGTTTAGGCGAAATTCCGATTTCTAAAGTCGGGGTGGTGATTACCTTAGCTTCGCTCGGTTTGATGGCCTTGCTCTATTTCATCGTCATCCGCACGAAATTTGGTAAAGCGATGCGCGCGGTAGCTGAAGATAAAGACACAGCGGCTCTGATGGGGATTGATGTGGACCGCGTGATTGTGTTGACCTTTGTAATTGGGGCGGCCCTCGCTGGGGCGGCAGGTGTGATGCTTGGGTTCCGGGGCGAATCGATTAAAGCGAAGTTCGGCTTTAAACCCGGCCTGAAAGCATTTACCGCGGCCGTTCTTGGTGGTATCGGGAATATTCCCGGCGCAATGCTCGGGGGTTTCTTCCTCGGTATTGTGGAAGCCCTTGGTCCCCGGATGCTGGGCCTCGGTAATGAATGGACGGATTCGATTTCATTTGCGTTGCTCGTGGCAGTCATTATTTTCCGGCCAACAGGTATTCTGGGCGAAGCCGCCGCCGAAAAGAAGGTATAAGAAAAATGACAAGATTACGAAAACTATACAATTATTTGAATGAAGGTATTAATCAGGGTTTTACGGTTGGCGGGATTATTCTCTTCCTGATTCTGATTGGGGTGCCAACTCCACCTGAAGATGGCAAAGGGATTTCTAGTTTAGCAATTCCGATCTTTGTTTTGCTCATCCTGTTATTTGGGGCCTTATATGTTCGCCGTAACGAAGACAGCCTGAGTTGGCTCGATTTATCAGCGAATGGGCTGGCTTATGGGCTAACGATTGCTGTTCTTTTTGTCATTTTCATGGGGCTTATCAATCGTTGGCAAGCGAACCCGAATGTTAATTTGCAAGAATACCTCATCAATGTCAAATTGCAGACAACATCCAAGCTTTCCGGCGTACCCGCTGAAGAATTGTTCGCTAATCCACATGTTGTCCCGCAAACCCAAGAATTTGCGCCGGACGCTGAACTGCGAACCAATCCAATGGCACTCTATATCAATCATGATGGTATTTCAGTCTTTGACTTGGGGATTATTCGCTTAGGTGGTGTTTATGGCACCGCCTTAATGTGGACGTTACTGGGTGTTATCGGGGTCGTTGGTTATCGGGCGCTTCTGCTCATTAACTGGGAAATGGTCCGCGAACGCTGGGGCGAATTTTTGGCTCAACCCACGGTGTCTGAAGTTTTACACTGGGGACGCCTGCTTTTGCCTATCGTCTTATTTGCGCTTCTGATTATGACCGTTCATATGAAATATGACGGCGCGAATGAACCTGCTTCACCGCTTCTCAATCTGCGTGATATGTTCAACTTCAGTGAGCGCGCCACCCAAAACTTACAACTATTTGTCTCATTTGCGTTTATTATCGGCTTTTTAAGCGCACTCCGGGGCACCCGTTTTAAGGCGGTGGCCTTACCTTATTTCGCCCGAATTGCGGTTTTGATGGGCTTGATTTGGGTCGTGATGGGCGTTACCGTGTGGCGCGTGACGGCCCATGAAATCTATTTCATTTTCCCGACGCTACCCGGTTTTCCGTCAGCCGAAACAACAAGTGTCTATGCCATTGTGCTTTATGCCATTGCTTTGACAGTTTATGCAGTCTGGCATAGCAGTGATAGTCGGCGCTTTGAAGGCACGTTAATGACGGTGGCGGCACTCGCGATGTTGATGGCCATGCCACTCTTTATGGATCGCTATCAAACGGTTGTTTTGAATATTGTGGCCATTAATGCTATGATGGGCTTGGGCCTGAATATCGTGGTCGGTTATGCTGGTTTGCTCGACTTGGGGTATGTGGCCTTCTTTGCAATTGGGGCCTACATGTTTGCCTTTGTCGACTCCAACCGTGAACAAATTGACACAGCCCATGCCAATAATATTTTCTACACCGTGCTGACGGGTCTTATTGTGATACCGTTTATCGTTTTTGCATTCTCCTATTTCTGGCGCGGTAATCAGAAGACAACGCCCGCCGAGGAGAAACCGAGTGGTGTGACATCTAATGTGATGGCTCCGCTCTGGAAACAAGGTCCACGCTGGTATCTCTCACTTGGTCTCGTTATTTTCGCGATTTTGGCAACCTTTGGTTTCCATGCCCTCCTAGAATCAGTTGGCTTATTCGATACACTCGGCAAAGCCTCAACTTTCCTCGTCGCTTTGATGTTGGCGTTATTCGCTTCAGCCAGTGCAGGTATTTTGCTGGGTTTCCCGGTTTTGCGCCTACGCAGTGACTATTTAGCGATTGTGACACTTGGCTTCGGGGAAATTATCAGCGACAGCTTAACCAATCTCGAAAATATCACGGGTGGGTCCTTCGGGGCGGATCGCGTGCCCAAACCCTTACCTGATGCCACAACTGTTGAAGACGCCAACCGCGTCATTCTCTATTTAGGTATTCTCGGGTGTATCGGCATTGCGATGGTTTCGCTCCGGCTCCGGTCTTCCCGTTTAGGTCGGGCTTGGACCGCTTTACGTAGTGACGAAGATATCGCCCAAGCAATGGGGATCAATCTGGTTAATACTAAGCTCTTGGCCTTCTCGATTGGGGCTAGTTTTGCGGGCGCGGCGGGGATGCTCTTTGCGTCACGCCAAACCAATATTCGTCCGGCCAACTTTAACCTCGAAGTCTCAATTGAAGTTCTCTCGCTAGTGATTATCGGCGGGATGGGTAGTATTCCGGGGGTAATCGTGGGTGCAATTGCGCTCATCGGCTTACCGGAAATGCTTCGCCCATTGCAACAATATCGTTTACTGGCTTTCGGGACCTTGTTGGTCACCATGATGCTGGTCCGCCCGGAAGGTCTCATGCCGAAACC